>JADEXV010000198.1 GCA_015206945.1 Nostocales cyanobacterium LEGE 12452
CTCAACAGGTGAACATCGATCTCGTTCCGAGGGGCAAAATCAGCGTGTCCACCTTCTGAGGGAAAAACTTGATAGTCGTTTCCCTGCTTAATTAAAAATCCTTGCCCTAAGCCAGTACCAGCACCAATAATTCCAATGGGGGTTTCGGGTTGAGGTTTGCCAACTTGCAACGTCAGCAAGTCTTGTTTTTGTAAACCTGAAATGCCATAGCCAACGGCGGCGAAGTCGTTAATCAAAGAAATATGTGGGATACCCAATTCTTCTTCTAAACGTTCGGTATCTAGGAACCAGGCTAAATTGGTCAGTTTGGCAGTATTTTTGACAATGGGTCCTGCGATCGCAAAACAAGCTTTTTCTGGTATTGGTGTATTAGCTTTGAGCAAAAACTGCTGCACTATGGGTACTAAATCGGGAAAATCAGCACTGTGGTAACTTTCCTGATAAATAGTATGTAAAGCTGGTGAATCTGATTTTTCAACCAATTGCAGAATAGTTTTCGTCCCGCCGATGTCTCCTGCTAGTAATAAAGTCATAGAATTTATTCGCGAATTAATTACTTTTTCTGTAGGATATACCCAACGTAGCAGAAGGCATGAACGCAAATCTCTATCAGAGGTTTAAGCAAATCGAATAACTTCTTCTATGTGGGTTAAATGGGAAGTATCTCCCGTTAGTTCCAATAACCATTCTGGTTCCTGGCGTACCACTTTTACCAAAGAACACAAAGAAGCTTTGACTTCTGTTTTGGCAATTTCCCCCACTAACCCCATTGCTCCGCCCAACACAGATGCACCATGCGCCACTAGCAGTATATCCTCTGGGAAGAACTCAGTAGCTAAACATCTCGCAGTTTGGCCAGAACGTTCTCGCACTTTTTCGTGAGTTTCAGGATATTTAGCGGCGATGCGCGAGGTATAGCTGCTGTCAATTCTGGGGAATAACTCTGCTAATGCTGGAGTCGAGAGTCTTTCGGGTTCTTCCGTCATCCAAACTGGATTTAGCCATTCACTCAAGCCTGTTTCGAGTTTGATTGGTAAGTTAAGCATTTCTGCAACTGCATTTGCCGTTTGTACAGTTCGCAGAAAGGGAGAAGCGAAAATATGACCAATATTTTCTCCTTTTAATCGTTTAGCTAACTGCTGTGCCTGCACCATACCATCATCCGACAAGGGTGGATCGTAGCGTCGTTCGGCGGTAAGAAACCAATCAGGGTTTACGAAGTCGAGGCGGTTAGCGTGTCTTGCTATCCAGACTATTTGACTCATGGGTTTAATGATTCCGGTGAATAGAATTCGCCGCTAAACAAATATATAGATATCTGCAAGGAGGCCTGCAAATATTAATATAGGACAAAAATCGTAATAATATTTAATAATACTAATGATTAGTAAAACTTATAAATATTGTCAATGTAGTTTTTGTTAAAGCCTTTTTAGCCATTTTTCTAAAGCTACATCAACAAATCCATTTAGAGGTTCATAGTCACCAAAATCAAATACAACATATCCTTTTATTCCAACAGCATATCTTTCAATATCAACTTCCAGTAACTTGTATTCTTCATAAATTATAGGCTCATTATTATTAAGCTTTCTCATCACTCTATTACTATCTTTACAATATTGCTGAATATATTTAAAATCAGTAGCATAGAGCATTTTTTGCTCTCTATTGATAATTGTATGTAGTTTTGCTATTCTGTTGGAAATTAACTTTTTATATGAAGTTATCTCTTCACCAATTCCACTTGTTACATACCCCTCTAACAAAGCATTACCTTGCCAATCTGTCCAAATTCTTGCTCTACTTATACGATCACTCTTATTATTTTTTAAACCTAACCATAAAAATATAATTGGTATTCCTTTACTATCAAAGTAAAATTCAGCACAAAACTTGCTTGTTTGACTATTACCATTCCCATATTTAAAACTAACACCAGAAGATATTTCTTCCATCCGTTTATCAAAGCTAAGAACCTTTTGACGAATTTTCCATATTCCTTCTTGTTGTTCAGAAGAGCATTTAGCTAGACGGTTAATCAGCCCTCTAGAAGGTGGAGGTATATCTTCATTTCTCTGTCTGTTCTGATGAGGGATTTCTATTTTTGAAACTTTCTCATTACCTAAATTTTTTATCTGTAAATAATAGTTAAACTCCTCTGATAAAATAGTAAATTCAAAAAAGTCGATAGATAAATGATGATACTTTTTGTCTATAAAATTATCTCTATGAAAATTAGGCTTAATTGCTATTAAAGTAATATGTTGTTGATAATCTATTTCATCTTCTAAAGGTTTTACTTCCTGTAAAGCGTCATAATATCGAGTTAGCTGCTGAACAATATATCTATCTTCAGCATTTTTCAATTCCAACACCACTAACTGTTTATTTTCCCTCAATGCTAAAATATCGCAAATTTGACCATTAACATAATATTGTCGCTTTAGCGGTATTAATCCGAAAAGTTCCTTTAAATTCGCCCAGACAAAATCTTCTAAATCAGCTTCAGTCGCAAATTTCCAACTATTACCCGTTTTTATTAAATTCACGAAATCCATTATCTGGCTCTAACTTTAGTAAATTACTACCTTTAATATTCCCAAAATTAGATATGAATCTATCCAGTTATTTATAACTTCAACCATCCAAATAATTGCCCTACCGTTAATTGAAAAGCGCTAACTAAATCGAGAACTGGTAATATTTCATGTTCTTCTTGTAAAAGTTCTGGTTGCTGCTTTTGTGGATAGACTAAAACAGAGCGATCGCCTGGATCAATTAACCAACCTAAACGACTACCATGTTTTAAACAATGTAGAATATTTCCGGTTACTTTAGTCTGGCTTTGGTCTGGCGAAAGAATCTCAATTGTCCAGTCTGGATACGTGTTAAAAATATTTGCCACATCTCCATGTTCATCTAAGGGAATCCGTTCCCAAGCAAATACAGCTATATCAGGGACAATTGAACGTCCGCCAAAAGTACATCTCAATTCTGGGAAAGCAAGGGCAATTTTTCGACTTTCACCTACTTCATTTATACCTGTAACTAACTTACCCTGTAATTTGCTATGTTTTCCTTGTGGCATTGGCTTTTGAATAATTTGACCGTTTATGTATTCTGAGCTAGGTTTTGTTTCTGATAGTTTCAAAAACTCCTCTAAAGTTAGGGATTTAGTGGGTGATTTTACCATGTGCTTGTACCTCCCAAATTTTAATTTAATTAATTACCCTAAATAAGCTTTTTTAACTCGATCATCACTAATCAATTCTGATGCTGCGCCTGTTAAAGTTATAGAACCAGCTTCTAAAACATAACCGCGATCGGCAATTTGCAGCGCCAGATTTGCGTTTTGTTCAACTAACAAAATAGTCACGCCTGTAGCACGGAGATTTTCAATAATTGAGAAGATTTCCCGGACGATCGCAGGTGCTAAACCTAAGCTAGGCTCGTCTAAAAGTAAGAGTTGTGGTTTACTCATTACAGCACGTGCGATCGCTAACATTTGTTGTTCGCCACCACTGAGGGTTCCTGCTAGTTGATTGCGTCTTTGTGACAAGCGGGGAAATAGATCAAATTGGCGCTGAATATCTGCTTTGATCTCGGCTTGATTGGAGCGAATATAAGCACCCAAAAGTAAATTATCAAATACTGTTTGCCGCGCTAATACTCTGCGTCCTTCAGGACAATGAGCGATACCAAGTTGTACAACTTCGTGAGTTTGGCGGCGGGTAATATTATGTCCATTATAGATAATTACGCCACTCTTAGGATTAACTACTTTAGATATAGCGCGGAGTGTAGTCGTTTTTCCAGCACCGTTAGCACCAATTAGAGTAACTACCTCGCCTTTTTGAATAATTAAATTAATCTTTTTTAAAGCTTGGATGCCGCCATAATTAACATCAAGTTCTTGAACTTCTAAAATTGTATAGTTTGGTGTACTATCGGCATTCATTGGCGGTTTACATCCAGAAATGTTGATTCAAAATCTAAGATACATCAATCATACATTTCTTAAAACAGTGCGTAGACATTGCTTCAACTTAAAAACCAACGCCAGAATACTGCAATCTTTATGATGTACTATTAATTACTGACAAAGATATCAAGCATTCTGTGGCAAAAGCAGCAGATATTGGTAGCAAACGACTAATTAATTTAGCTCCCGATGCATGGGTACAGTGGGTAACACAGCGTCCTGAAGTCGTGGCGAAAGAAATTCTCGGCTCTGAGTTTCAGTGGATTAGCCGCGAAACGGATGTGTTGGTGAAGGCATACAGTGCTACTCACGGCGATTTTCTCGTACTCAACGAACTACAACTGCGTTACACGGCACAGATGCCTTTACGGATGAGAGCATATACTGCCTTGGCACAAGAACGCTACCAATTGCCAACTTACCCAGTACTGATCAACATTTTACCGCCTCCATCCACCTTAACTATTGTCAATAGTTACGAGCAGGAATTTTTGGGATTACGTGCCATCCAAGATTATCGCGTGATTAATTTGTGGGAAATCGATGCTGAGATAGTGTTTAAGCAACCGCTACCATCGTTGTTACCCTTTGTGCCAATCCTGCGAGGAGGGGGAGAAGTATCAGTTGTGCAACGCGCATTACAGGCGCTACGAGCAGATGTACAGTTGAACCAATTAGAATCATTGCTGGCATTTTTTGCTAGCTTTGTGTTAGACACGCCTTTAGTTCAACAAATCATGAGGTGGGATATGGCAGTATTGCGAGAATCGCCTTGGTATCAAGAAATTGAGCAAAGAGGTATTCAGCAAGGTGTTCAACAGGGTGCGCGACAGCAGTTAATCCGAGTATTGCGACGACGCTTTGGTGAAATTCCTCAAGAGGTAGAAGCAAGGCTTGAGACCGAAAGTGTGGAACAATTTAGAGAATTTAATGGATAGTGCGATCGCTGTGAGTTCTTTAGACGAATTTGTGGTAATTTTATCTAGATAAATTCAATCATTTCCCAAATAAGCTTCAATTACAGCCGGATCATTTCTGACAACTGCTGGTTCACCCAAGGCAATTAATTGACCAAAATCTAATACAGCAATGCGATCGCACAAACCCATAACTAATGGTACATGGTGTTCTATAAGAACGATCGTCAAATTGAAGCGATCGCGCAGGCTACGGATAAATTCACTCAATTGCTGCTTTTCGTTAGGGTTCATCCCCGCCGCAGGTTCATCAAGAAGTAAGATTTGCGGTTGTAATGCTAAAGCGCGGGCAATTTCTAGCCGCCGCTGATCGCCGTAGGCAAAATTTTTGGCTTTTTCGTCAGCGCGATCGCTTAATCCTACCAAATCTAATAAATCTAAAGCTTTTTGTTTAGTCTTCAATTCTTCACGAGGCGCTGGTGGTAATCCCAAAACTCCTGTAATCATATTACTTTTAGTGTGTAAGTGTCGGGCAATTATCACATTTTCTAACGCCGATAATTCCCCAAACAACCGGATATTTTGGAAGGTACGAGCGATACCTAAAGCCGCAATTTGATGAGGACGCAGTTGAGAAACTTCTGCACCTTGATAAATTAATTGGCCGCCAGAAGGTGGAATAAAGGCAGTAATCAAATTAAACAATGTTGTTTTGCCAGCACCATTAGGACCAATCAATCCAAAAATCTCATGTTTATTTACACTAAAAGATACATTATTTACCGCCACTAAACCACCAAAGCGGCGAGTTAATGCTCTTGCTTCTAAGACAATATTGCTGTTAGCTGCTGGAATACTATGTGACATTTTTGCATATTATTATGAATTATAAGACTTACGCAATAACTCTCTGAAACTATTATTCCTTCTTTGCGGTTCGTTTTTTCCTTTGAAAAATATCTGGAGTAATTAGCCCTTGGGGGAAAAATATTGTACCTATTACTATTAGGAAACCAAAAATAATTAATCTACCATCTCGCAAAAACTGCGCTAACCAATTAGGTAAACCACCGGTATCAGCAAGGCTTCGCAGAATCTCTGGTAAGGCTGTAAATACCATACCTCCGACTACTGGCCCTAAAAAACTTCTCGAACCACCAATTAAAACAAAAGTTAAATATATAATACTGCTATCAAAAGTACCTTGACGAGCATTCCAGGTATTGAGGAAGTGAGCGCTAATTGCACCTACAACCCCTGCAAGCATAGCCCCCAATGTAAAGGCCAAAACTTTGTAATAAGTCGGATCGATTCCCATTGCACCCGCAGCTAATTCATCTTCGCGGATCGCGATAAAAGCCCTTCCTACGCGGATGCGTTCTAAACGATAAAGTAGCACCATACTAATTAATAGTAAAGGCAGAGCAATCCATAAATATTCGAGTTGTGTTTGGAAAGGTTGAGGAATGCCAAAAATTCCGACAGCACCGCCTGTAATATCTAAATTGAGGGAGATGACGCGCAGAACCTCCACAAAAGCGATAGTTGCGATCGCTAAATAAATTCCTCGCAATCTCAATGCTGGAATTCCAACCATTACACCCAATAATCCAGAAATTACACCAGCAATTAACATCTCCAATAACAACAAGGGAATTGGAAATAAACTACTGCTAGATGTAAAAACTTTTGTGGATAAAATAGCTGCAATATATCCACCTAAAGCATAAAATCCTGGACTAGCTAAAGACAATTGTCCTGTCATTAGCGGTAAGTAAAGTGATAATCCTAATAGCGCCCCCAATACCATAGAGACAATTAAAGAAGCGTAAGTAGCGAAGAAATCAGCCATTTTATTTAATATATTTTGATTAAACTTAATCAAACTATCGCTTTTATCAACTCTTAAGCTGTTAATATTTGATCTGCTGTCAGCGCCAGTTCAGGAAAAGTTCGCGATCCAATTCGTTCTGAACCTCTAAAGTGTGTGCATTGGTATTTACCCTCATCATCTAATAGAAAAACAAACACAGCCGGAACTTTTGGATTTCCCAAATACTCTCTTAGCCCAGTTGCCAAATAATCTCCAATCCAATATTCTGTAATACCTAAGCGTTGATATTCATCTAATTTATCAATGTAGTCATCTTCCCAATTAGTTGATGTCACCTCTACAGCTAATTGGATAGGTTCTTCAAGTGCAGCATAAGCAGAACGATTTGAGCGGCATTTATCTTTATCTATAACACTTACATCAGGCTTGCGCCCTTGCTCTATTCCATTAGCAGTTATAGTTTTAAAGACTGCTGTGTTATTAACTACATAATTCAGATTTAGTCGCCTAATTTCATCATTGAAACCAAACAATAAAAAATTAGCGACATCATCATGATTTCTGGTTGCACGAACTTCTACAATTTCTCCATCTACAAGTTCATATAAACCTGACTCTGAACATTGTTCTAAAAATTGCTCAAAAGTTAGCTTTTGTTTGGTGTATGTTTTCATAATAATTCGTCTCTTTAAACTTTCTGAATAAACCGCCGTCCTAGCAACCCTTGGGGTCTAACTAATAGCATGATAAACAAAATTGCAAAGGCTACTGCGTCTTTATATCCAGAATAATCAGCAGGGACAAACGCCTCTACTAATCCAATTAACAAACCTCCCAACACTGCACCGGGAATACTACCTAAACCACCTAAGACAATTACCGCTAAACCCCGTAAACCAAAAGCAATGCCGAAATATGGCCCTGCAATACTAACACTAGAGGCAACTAAAGTTCCTGCTAATCCTGCTAAAAAACTGCTGATGAAGAATGTTAAAATTATAAAGCGATCGCTATTAATTCCTAATAAACTAGCTGTAGTTGGATCTTCTGCGATCGCTTGCATTGCCTTACCATACTTAGTTCGATTGATAAAATAGGTAAGAATTGCCACAATTACAACTGACACAGTAAAAATTACCACCTGAACACTGCGAATCGGAATTGGGTTTTCTGGACTACCAAAGTTAATCGCAGGCGGCAAATTACCGTAAGTATTTGCGGGGTATGTGTAACTTTCTGCGCCTATTAAATACTGGATTAAATTCACAATTACCACTGCTACCCCCAAGCTGGAAACAACAGTTAGCAAAGGATCGGAGCCTTGACGGCGCAAAGGTTGAAAAGCAACGCGTTCCATCACTACCCCTACCAATCCCGCCAAGGTGCTTCCTACAATTAAGGCTATAGCAAATGGTAATTTTATCGGCAAGGCTGCATTAGCCAGCAAGCCATTAAATCCAAAGTTCCCACCCATAAGTGCATAAGTGAAATATGCACCCAAGGTAAAAATCGCGCCATGAGCTAAATTAATAATGCCCAAAATAGAATAAACCAAGGTATATCCCAAGGCAAAAATTGCATAGACGCTGCCAATGGATAACCCATTTAATAATTGCTGCAAAAAGAGATTGATATTCATGGAGCAACTATTTTAGAAATGTAAATTTACCTTGACTTCCGTCTTTTTCCATTTTGATTTGGGCAACATAGAAATCTTTTTGCACAACTTCACCTGTGGGAGTAAAACCAATTTCACCCAATGGTGTATTGTATGTTCCTTCAAGTATTTGTTTGTTTAGCTGCGTCCGTAATTCTGGTAGCTGTAGTTTATTGATTTTGCTCTTTTCATCTAAAGATTGAAGTGCTTCGACATAAACCTGCACTGCTGTAAAAGCTTGGGCGCTAAATTGGGGTGGTTCTTTTTTATATTCTTCAATATAGGCTTTACGAAACGCCGCATTAATTTCACCTGGATGTTCTGGACTGTAGGCTTGAGCAATCAATACTCCATCACAAAGTGCTTTACAAACTGGCAATAAATTCGATGTATTTAGACCATTTCCACCGACAATTAAGCCTTTATAACCCAGTTCCCGCAATTGTCTAACTAAATTACCACCATCAGCAGCCAAGCCAGAAATAATCACCAAATCTGGTTTGAGATTAATTGCATTAGTCGCTTGACTTTGAAAATCTGTATCACTGGTTTGGAATTTTTGGACTGTTACCAATTCTAGCCCTTGATCCTTAACTGTTTGCTGAAAAATTTCCGTTTCTGACTTGCTAAATGCATCATTCTGGGCATAGAAAACTGCAACTTTTTTCAGTTGTGGGTTTTGCTTAAGTGCCGCTTTTACCGAATTAGGCGCAACAACAGAAACTGGTGCAGAAACACGAGCAACGTAATCACCAATTTCGGGAATATTTTTAGCAGTATTTGATGGCCCAATTATTGGTACTTTTGCTCGTTCGCCAATGGGATCGGCACTAAAGGCTTGCTGTGACAAAGTTGGCCCAACAATTCCAACAACTTTATCTCTATTAATTAGAGTTTGAAAAGCGTTAATTGCTCCTGCTTCATCACCGCTAGTATCTTGAAAAACTAATTTAATTGGTGTGCCATTAACACCATTTTTACTATTGAAATACTTTTGGGCAAGTTTGGCTCCAGCGACTTGTTCTTGGCCCAGTAATGCCACATTGCTAGTTTGGGCAACACCAATACCGATGGGAATAGCACCTGATAATGTACCCGTTGTCGGTGGGGTATTGGTTGCAGTGTTATTTGGGGTAGTATTGGGAGTATTAGTGGGAGAATTTGTCACTGTGGTAGTACCACCACCACAACCTGTTAGTAGTAAAGCGCAAGTTGATAATAATGCTGTTGTCCGAGCGATCGCGTTGTTCATCGTTGGATAGTCATCTAGTTATGAGATATTCGGCAAGAGTTAATAGTAATTTTCATTATCTGCAAATAAATGACGCAGATTTCCACTTTTGCACGAATTATATTAAATCATTCTTATTTGACCATGCAAACACAAATATTCAAAGTGTTTGTAAATACAAATTATAATTAGCCATAATTTTACCATTTCCTGGTAAAACTTGGGAATCGTTAACCGTGAGTGCTATCAGGTGTCAGATGTTCGAGTCAAACTTAAGTGTCTCAACTCATGCAGACGATTAACGGCGAAGTATCAGACTAAGTTGATGGATGATTTCTTCAGACTTAAATGGTATAAACAAAGTTTTACCTAAAGTTTACTTTGATAAAGTTTAATTCGATCACTGTTGATGCAACGGCTGATAATAGCAGTTCCATCGCACAAAACTTCTGAGTTTTAACAGGATCATGTAAAGGTTTGTAACTGATTTCTGTATCTTTTAAAACTGAAACTTAATCCAAAATAGGTAAGTGGTTTAATCGTACAATACCAGTCAAACTGAAATAAAAATTCAGGAATTAAAACTTTACATCTGTTTAAATCTTTCCAACAAACACAGAGCAGTATTAAGGAGGAAGACATTAGATTTTATGAAAAAGAAATTTACAATTTTAGCAGGCACAACATCGATAATTTTATCCCTGGTAAGCCAACCAGTTCTTGCAGCTTGGAGTGGGTATCAGGGTCTAGGAGGTGTAGTCACCTCAAATCCTAGTTGTGCTTCCTTAGGCACAAGTCAGGTTATCTGTGCTGTCCGAGGAGGCGATAATGCACTTTATGTTAATCGGTTTAATGGCGGTTCGTGGAGTGGGTATCAGGGTCTGGGAGGTGTAGTCACCTCAGATCCTAGTTGTGCTTCCTTAGGCATAAGTCAGGTTATCTGTGCTGTTCGAGGAGGCGATAATGCACTTTATGTTAATCAGTTTAATGGTAGTTCGTGGAGTGGGTATCAGGGTCTGGGAGGTACAGTCACCTCAAACCCTAGTTGTGCTTCCTTAGGCACAAGTCAGGTTATCTGTGCCGTCCGAGGAGGCGATAATGCACTTTATGTTAATCAGTTTAATGGCATTTCGTGGAGTGGGTATCAGGGTCTGGGAGGTACAGTCACCTCAAATCCTAGTTGTGCTTCCTTAGGCATAAGTCAGGTTATCTGTGCCGTCCGAGGAGGCGATAATGCACTTTATGTTAATACTGGCCCATAGTTACAGAGGTTTTTCTCTAAGGTGAAGGGTAGACTTAGTTTAGGGCATCGGTTAACGGACGCTTTGATAAATTGCTCTCTCCCCAGTTATGCCCTCCCCTTTTTTGGGCGTTGCTGATTTCATGTATGAAAACGATTCTGCATGATATCAAAATCCTTGTAGAGACGTTGCATTGCAACGTCTCTACATCTGGATTCATAACGCAATTCAGCAACGCCCTTTTTTGAGTATTAGGCAGGTAAAACTTATTAAGCCCTTTTTTCACTACCAGCTAATTCCTTAGGTTCGTAGTGACGGCAACCGTTACATGGGCCTTCGGGATTGACAGCACAACGCATGTAGCCAGACCGAGCATTAAACTTGCAGCTGATATCGCCAATCAGATAACCCACGCCTTCTAAATAATAGCGATCGCCTTCCACAGGTCTGACGCTGTGCCGTCCCTGTACCACTGGAAAATTCATGGCTGCTTGCCTCATCCGCAAGCGCGATCGCTGGGTTCTACGGATCATCCACAGGGAAAACAAGGACGGTAAAAAACCAACGGCAATCACTAAAAGTGTCTTTAACACCTTCTTTTTACCTCTTCTGTGCGCTGATTGATTGTCCCTGATGTTACACTCTGGTTTTACGGAAGTGCAAATACTAGGGCGGCTTTGTCTCTTTGTCACCAACTATGGTTGCAAAGAAATAATGGCAGTGTGGTATCTAGCAATTTGAGAAATAAGTTCCTTCTGCCACTTCAATCAGCATAACTGTTACAACCTCAAGGGTGAGATGCCGTTGAATGTTGATAATTTTAAGATTTGTTGACTAATACCTTTTTGAACAAGCATTTTGTGTCAGCCTCAGCCCCATTCTTGTTTTTTGTCTGTGGCTGCGATGCTAATCTTTTTTTGGTTTGCTGACGAAGTTGCTGTGCTAGCTGTGTGGCTTCCCTTTCGGCTCGGAATAAATCAACTTTTCGCGTCGTCAGAATAAATGAGTTGTCAGGCTTTCGTTTCACCCAAGGAACGCTAACTGTAAAATACTGACCAATATTTTTGTATGGCTCCTGATTTAGAACTGGGTAACTTTTTTGAGTATTCAGAGTGTTAGCGATCGCTTTCAACTCGAATATCGCTGCTTCTAACTCTCCTGCCATCCGATTGATACGTTCAACTTGTGCAATCAAACGCTCCCCTTCGCTGATGATTTTTTCCTTTTGGGGTCGGAGTGGCACTATAGCAGTAGTTACAGATTTAGGCTGCAACAACGAAACTTTTCGCAAAATGGGCTTTTTGTCAATGTTTTGGATTTTTTGCATACTACCTCAAACAAGGCTAGCTGACTTGTAAGGCATTTTAGCAGTAAATAGTACTTTTGTACTAAAAAATAATTTACCTTGAACATCAACCAATTTCAAAGTCCCTCTCCCAGGCTTGGAAGAGGGATTTAGGGTGAGTGCTTTTGATTAATGCCAGAAGTCTATTCTGATGAAGCGAGAATAGCGCCGTCAAATATGCTCCACTGTGGAAACATTCAGGCTGATCAATACTGATAATATTGTTAATTAGAGTTAGCGATCATTAATTATATTATGAAAATACGAATATACGAAATAGCTGATACCAAAGAAATTATGAAATTGTTCTACGACACTATTCATGAAGTGAATATTCACGATTATACAGAAGAACAAGTAGCTGCTTGGGCACCAGCAAACATGGACATAGAAGTTTGGATTAAAAGTTTAGGAAGTAAGTTTACCTATGTCGCAGAAGAACAAGACAAAATTATTGGTTTTGGAGAATTAGAGGCTAATGGTCATATTGACCGTTTCTATTGTCATAAAGATTTTCAAAGGAAAGGTGTGGGTAAGAAAATGTTAGAACAGATTGAATTACAAGCAAACTCTTTAGGAGTGGAAAAGTTATTTACAGAAGCCAGTATTACAGCTAAACCTTTTTTTGAGAGTCAGGGATTTATTGTTATTAAAAAGCAAGAAGTAGAGCGTAGAGGGCAAAAACTGATAAATTTTGTCATGGAAAAACACTTCAAAAATTACTAAATTCCTCGGATTACAGCAATTTAAAGAAAGTTGTTCTAGCTTATGGTTTATGACCTACAGCTAGCATCACAGAAGCGGAAATTTCCACACCATTTTCTGTGGCATACTTTGAGGCTCCCTCGATAATTGCGTTTTCAATATTGCGCCTTTGCTCATCGGTTTGCATTGCCAACATCGACCCCAGACGCGCCGAACTTACAATAATCTTTGGCATCACATCTTCAGGTGTAGAGAAAGTCCACTTGATGGGCAGTTCCCTGACAGACACCTGAGTGAATCCCCCGGCGCTTAAAACCATTTCGCATTCAGTGGGGTCGCCAAAGCGAAACAGGGGTGGCCCAGTAGGTAGATCCACATCCATACTGCCATAAGCCTGCACCGAACCCAGTATCAGAGCCATAAACGGATTACGCGTTGGCGGTGTCCAGCAGGTGAAAGCATAGCGCCCTCCCGGTTTGAGTACGCGAAAGGATTCAGCGATCGCTTTTTCTGGGTTTGGGAAATGGAGGATACCCAAGCTACAAACCACCGCCTCAAACTGGCCCGACTCGAAAGTTAGGTTCTCAGCATCCCCTTGATAGAATGACCCTTGAGGACATCGCTCTCTGGCAATGGCTACCATCTTTTCTGCAAAGTCTAATCCTGTTACTATAGCCTGCCGCTGTAGTGCTGCGGCACTAAGCCAGCCAGTTCCGCAAGCCACATCCAGCAATCGAATACCAGACTTAGCTTCGACGGCATCCAATATGGCTTCATCTACCTGAGAAGTCACAACAGCGATACCTCCGGTGAGCTTCGCTAACGCGCGATCGTATTCTTGAGCTACAAGAGAAAATTTGTCGCGCTCGAATTGCTTGAATGCCTCGTGAGTAATGGTGGAATCATCCGTCATTGATTCACATCCAGCAACCGCGAAGTTTGTAACCGACTCATCCACTTCTCTAAATAAACTCGATTATTTTTTTGCTCATTTGGATCTTTAGTATCTAAAGGATGAGGCATCAGTCCCAAAATCGTTGCTGTCGTCACGCAAAACATCGATTTTTGGAAACTCATACAAATTTGAACTCGCAAATCATCTTCACCCCGAAGACTGCGACGATAAATTTCGTGCAAATATTCTGGAAGATAATGACGCATGTCTTGCATCAACAAGGTAGGAGGAATACCCGCGCCGCCGATGGGCAAAGGATCGGCATACAATGCACCATATTGAAATCGACTTTGATCTGGGGGAATTTGATATCCTTGGGCGTTGTATGAAACAGTGCCGTGGAAAGGAGTTCCCCGGAAAAATACTGCTTCTACATAAGGTATTGCTGTATCTGCTAAGAAGGTCAAACCAACGCTTTTGGGAATGATTTCATAGACCTTACCTCGAATTTTGACAGCGTAGGTAATTGGGTTTGATGCATTTGCCACTAACCCTGCTTTAATGTGTTCTACAACTTGGGGAATCGATTTGATTTCCCCTCGGTCATAGCGGTCTGATAAGTTAAGGAACATATCAGCCATGACTCGCCAGAATTGACCTAAACCAGTGTAGTAAGCAGAGACGCGCAAATGTTCTGTTAAGAAATCTGGAAACAGCTGGTTAATACCTAGAATTAAAGGATTATTTTTAAATTTTGCGTTAATAACGGCTTGCGCTCTTTCTTGAAATTCTTGTGTATTTAAATACGTATCTAGTCCGCCGCCACCATGCCACATCATGCCTTTCATGCAATATTCGGCATATTCAAAATTAATTCGGTCATGCCACCAGTGACGGAGTAATTTCTGAAAAGAAACCTCTCCATTAAAGTATTTAAAAAATGGGAAAAATACTAAAAACTGATGCTCGGCAATATAGTTAAGATTTTTTGAGTAAGCATCTAAAACTACCCCATAGCTTTTAAGAATACCCACAACTTCCAGCACATTTTCTGGACTATCGGGGAGTAATGCGTCTCCTTTTTGTAGGCGTTCAATATACTCAGCTAAGGGATTGTGAGTAGCTTTTTTTTTAATAG
>JADEXV010000199.1 GCA_015206945.1 Nostocales cyanobacterium LEGE 12452
ATCTTGTAGGTGATAAAAATAAATATGTAGTTGTTCGTTACTATTTTTTATGGTCAATATGAATATATAAATTTAAATATTATATTTTTATTATCTTAATCAGGGTAGGTTTAAATTAAAAAATTTAAAATATAGAATACACAAAATACTTGTTAATTAACAAATACGTAAAAATGAGGCCTTTAAATAATATGTTTTATCGCATTGTTGCTATTACTGGAGAAGGAATTGGCCCGGAAGTTGTGGAAGCTTCTCTAATAGTTTTGCAACTTGTTGCAAAACTAGAAGGATTTAGCTTGCAGGTAGACTATGGTTGGCTAGGCGCAACAGCCTTAAAACGATTTGGTAGTTACTTTCCACAAGCTACAGCCGAACTATGCAATGGAGCTAATGGAATTGTATTTGGTGCAGTGACTCAGGGCGGACTGCTAGAACTGCGAAAGCATTACGATTTTTTTTGCAATCTGCGACCAATTCGGATTGTTAATAGTTTGGTAAATAAATCTAGTCTCCGACCAGAAAAAGTTCAAGGACTCGATATACTCATCATTCGAGAACTAGTCAGTGGGATTTATTTTGGCCCGGCAGGAAGGTCTTTTGATGAAAAGGGTGCTTATGGCTACCACACCATGCTCTATTACGATGAAGAGATTCGGCGGATAGCTCGTCAAGCCTTGGGGAAAGCCCAACAGCGTCGAGGATTGCTGACTGTAGCCCACAAAGAAAATGCCTTACCTCATTTGCCTTGGACTCGTTTAGTGCAAGAAGAAGCTCTACAGTTTCCAGATGTTGTTGTTGAACCAATGCTAGTGGATAACTTAGCCATGCAAATGGTACTTAATCCCCAGAGATTCGATGTAATTTTGGCAAGCAATCTGTTCGGGGATATTCTCAGTGATATTGGTGGAGCGTTAGTTGGTTCGCTTGGCTTATTAGGGTCAGCCAGTCTGAATGCTGATGGATTTGGGCTATACGAAGCAGTTCACGGTACGGCTCCAGACATTGCAGGGTTAGGAATTGCTAATCCTTTAGGAACTTTGGCAGCTTGTGTTTTAATGCTCCAGCAATGGGGAGAATTGGGTGCTGCCCAACGAATTATAGCAGCGCAAGAGAGAGTTTTAGCTAAAGGATATCGGACAGCTGATTTGTCTCCTCAAGGAGCAGAAATATTGGTGAATACAGAAACATTAGTTGACCTTTTATTAGAAGAAATTTCCAATGAGCAACATTCTGAACTCAAGGAGCTTTATGAATCAATTAAATAAAGTTTTACGCTTAGAAGATGATATTAATACTGATGATATTATTCCTGCCAATCGAGCCACAACTTACGATCCGGAAAATTTAAAACAATATGCTTTAGAACATTTGATTGGTGTAGGGGAGCTATTAAAATACAACGTCATTGTTGCCGGAGAAAATTTCGGCTGTGGTTCGAGTCGAGAAATTGCCCCTGTTGCCCTCAAAGCCGCAGGAATTGAAAAGATTCAGGCGAAATCCTTTGGAGAAATTTTTTATCGCAACAGCATCAATATTGGACTGCCCCTAGAAATTTTAGGAGAAAAACAAGAGAATCCTGTAGTAAATGCGATCGCTCAAGCAGGTGGACTGATACCTTTTAATCAAATGCGTCGTCAGGGAGAAATCAGCATTCCTCAAAGCGTAACTCCCAAACGACCCATGACTTTAGTGGAAAAACTCTTAGCTAAAGCCTCTGGTAATCCCTACGTCCGTCCCAAAGAAGTAGTTTTTGCCCAGGTCGATTTAGCTTTATCTCATGATGCCGTCGCTGGGCCTGTCGCCACGACATTTTATAAACACTATGGAGAAGATGCCAAGCTGTGGGATGCTCAAAAGTTAGTTCTAGTAGCAGACCACTTTATCCAAGTAAATGACATTCGTAGCGATCGCAAAGCCAATGTCATGTATGAGGAGATGATTCAGTTTGCCCAAGAACAAGGCTGTCATTTATTTGACATAGTTTCCCCAGGCGAAGCTGCGGGCATCTGTCACGTCTTACTACCAGAAAAAGGTTTTGTCAGACCAGGAATGATAATTGCTGGTACAGACTCCCATACCTGTACCTACGGAGCATTAGGAGCTTTTTCCGCCGGCGTCGGGACTACAGATATGGCCAATATCTATGCGATGGGGGATATGTGGATTCGGGTTCCCTCAACATTAGTATTCGAGTTGAATGGAACGCTACCTCCACATATCAGCGCCAAAGATATTATCTTGTTTATTCTGGGACAAATCGGCTGTGCTGGTGCTAGTAGTAAAGTAATGGAGTTTCGCGGGTCAATCCTAGAACAACTGCCTTTTGATGAACGATTGACTTTAGCTAATATGGCCGTTGAGTGTGGTGCTATCTGTGGGTTGATTGTGCCTGATGAGACTACCCGAAATTATGTGAAAAGTCGCACTGCACAGAAATTTACAGAAATTGTTGGCGATCCTGATGCTGAGTACGAAAAAGTGTATCAATTTGACCTCAGTAATCTAGAACCGCAAGTTGCCCGTCCCCCGAAACCGGATCGGGTAGTACCGATTAGTCAGTTAGAAGAAGTTCCAATTACCAAAGCTTTTATTGGTTCTTGTACAGGCGGCAAACTCTATGATTTAGCTCAGGCTGCTGAAGTTTTGCAGGGTCGGCAATTGGCAGAGGGCGTGAACTTGTTTATAGTCCCGGCAAGCATAGAAATCAGAGACAAAGCACAAAAGTTAGGCTATCTCGACATTTTTACCCAAGCAGGCGCACAAATCCTCAAGACAGGTTGTGGAGCTTGTATTAATTCAGGAATTGGAGTTTTGGACAAAGAAGAAACAGGCATTTATGCAACCAATCGTAATTTTAAAGGACGCAGTGGCGATCCTACAGGCAAAAATTATTTGGCATCCCCAAGAACGGTTGCGATATCAGCTGTCAAAGGCAAAATTAGCCACTCTCTTGATTAAAAATAAAGCTACTAATTTATATGAAAGAAATGGCGATCGACTCTACTCGTGATATTCATAATTTCTCTGTTTTAACGGAGCAGGAACGACACAAAATGTTGGTGGAATGGAATGATACAAAGGTAGATTATCCTAAACATTTGTGCATACATGAATTATTTGTAGCACAAGTGGAAAAAACTCCAGACAATATTGCTGTCGTCTTCGATGAACAGAAACTTACTTATCAAGAGTTGAATCGCCGAGCCAACAAAGTAGCTCATTATCTGCAATCTTTAACTGTAGGGACAGAAGTTCTGGTAGGGATTTGTGTTGAGCGTTCCCTAAACACGATCATTGGGTTATTGGGAATTCTCAAGGCGGGTGCAGCATATCTCCCACTAGATCCAACCTATCCTAAGGAACGTCTATCGTTCATGCTGTCAGATTCACAAGTGCAAGTGCTGTTAACTCAGCAAAAGTTTGTTGAGGAATTTTCTGCAAGCGGGGTGAAGACAGTTTGTTTAGATAGTAATTGGGAATCAATTAACAGCCAGAGTCCAGAAGATCCTACTAGCGATGTGACGGCTGAAAATCTCGCTTATGTGATTTATACATCGGGGTCAACCGGAACGCCCAAAGGCGTGCTGATTCAGCATCAAGGCGCGTGCAATCTTGCCCAAGCACAAGTTAAATTGTTTGATGTAAACCCACACAGCCGTATTCTCCAGTTTGCTTCTTTCAGCTTTGATGCTTCAGTTTGGGAAATTGTCATGGCTTTGGGTTCTGGAGCTAGTCTTTACATGGGAACTCAAGATTCCTTACGCCCAGGTACCGATTTAATAAAATTTTTACGCGAGCAATCAATCACTCACGTCACACTACCACCTACCGCGCTAGCAGCTTTACCAGCAGAGGAATTGCCGAACTTACAAACTCTGATAGTTGCTGGAGAAGCTTGTAATCATAAGCTGATAGCTCAATGGTCACAAGGGCGGCGTTTCTTTAATGCTTATGGACCAACAGAATCAACTGTTTGCGCCACAGTTGCAGAGTGTCATGCTGGAGATACTCAAGCAACCATTGGTCGAGCGATCGCTAATACCCAAGTTTATATCCTCGATAATCATTTGCAACCCGTTCCTATTGGGACTCCTGGCGAATTATATATTGGTGGTGACGGTTTGGCTAGAGGCTATCTGAACCGTCCAGAGTTGAATAGAGAAAGATTTATCCCCAATCCATTTGACGATAGCGCAGCGTTAGCGAGTCCGCGAGCGTCGACAGGAAGTAGATTATATAAAACTGGGGATTTGGCACGTTATTTACCAGACGGGAATATTGAGTTTCTGGGACGAGTTGATAATCAGGTGAAGATTCGCGGCTTCCGCATTGAACTGGATGAAATCGAGAAGCTTTTAATTCAACACCCAGATGTCAAACAAGTAGCTGTAATTGCCCGTGAAGACATTCCTGGCGATACTCGTACTGAGCAGAGTCGAAGTAAACGGCTTGTTGCTTATATAGTCCTGAATCAAAAGCCAGAAGCAATTATCGCTACTCTTAAACGCTTTCTGGAAGAAAAGCTGCCTAAATATATGGTTCCTGGGGTATTTGTCATTTTAGATTCTTTACCCCTGACTCCAAATGGCAAAGTAGACCGGCAGAACCTTCCAGCTGGCGATCGCATCCGCCCCGACCTCGAAGAAACCTTTGTCGCACCGCGTAACCCAATTGAAGAAAAACTAGCAAGCATCTGGATTGAGTTACTGGGAATTGAGCCTATAGGAATCAATGACAATTTTTTCAATTTGGGCGGTCATTCTTTAATCGCAGCGCAAATGCTTTCCCGTATCCGCGACAGTTTCCAAGTCGAGTTATTCTTTCATCACATCTTCGCCAATCCTACGATAGCGGGTTTAGCTGCGCTGATTGGACAGCCCAGCCACCTCCAGCAGCAATTACAACGTCCTACAATCCAACCTGTTTCACGCTCAGGATACTTGCCAGCTTCCTTTGCTCAAGAACGAGTGCATTTCATTCAAGAAGTAGCACCGGAAGGTAGCGCCTATCAAGCTCAGGTAACTCTGCGATTTACCGGGGAACTTAATGTTGCAGCACTAGAACAGTGCCTCAGCGAGATTGTCCGCCGACATGAAATCTTCCGCACGACTTTTCCCGCCGCAGATGGACGCTTATTTCAAGTAATCCATCCAGCCTGGCCAGTCAACTTAAAAGTAGTAGATGTCCAAACCGTTCCTAAGTCCGAGCAACAAGCAGAAATTCAACGTCAATTTGACGCAGAGGTGCAGAAGCCTTTTTACTTGGATAAACTGCCGTTAGTCAGGTGGTTATTGTTGAAGTTGAGCGACCAAGAACATCTGTTAATCCACATCGAACATCACATGGTTCATGATGGTTGGTCTTTCAACAATGTATTTTTGAATGAGTTTCTCGCACTTTATCAAGCCTTCTGCTTAGGTCAACCTTCCCCATTACCAGAATTAACACTCCAGTTTGCAGACTATGCCCATTGGCAGCGAGAGTGGGTGAAAAGCGAGGAAGCCCACGCTCAATTGGCTTTTTGGCAGCAAAAATTATCCGGCAGTCCGCCTCTGTTGGAATTACCCTATGACCGCCCCCGACCAGTAGAACAAACTTACAATGGCACTCAAATCAGGGTAGAGTTGCCTATTTCCTTGTGTGAAGCTTTGAGAGTTCTCAGCCGTCAAGAGGGAACCACTTTATTCATGACCACGCTGGCGGCTTTTTTGATAATATTGCGCCGATACACCGCACAAGACGATCTGTGTGTGGGTACAGCTGTTGCCAATCGGCGGATGCGCGAAACAGAACAATTAATTGGCATGATTGTCAATAATTTGGTATTACGCACCGATTTGTCTGGTAATCCTACGTTTCGGGAGTTACTAGAACGAGTCCGCCAAGTCACGCTGGAAGCTTTTGCTAACGAAGATTTACCCTTCGATAAGGTCGTGGAGGTTCTCAAGCCAATCAGGAACTTGAGTTATAATCCTGTATTTCAAGTGATGTTTAGCTTCCATGATTCTCCTCGGCCTGACTTAACACTCCCAGGCTTGAACATCACAACAAATGTAGCTCTTAGCAACAAATCAACAAAGTTTGACCTGGATGTTGTCTTAATTCCGCAATATGGCGAAGGGAAAGGAATTACGGCGATTTGGGAATACAACACTGATTTATTCGACGCTGCCACAATCCAGCAGATGGTAGAGCTGTATCAAAATTTACTACAAAAGATTGTTGTTAGCACAGAGCAGCGAATTTCTAATTTACCACTGCTAACCCAGTCTCAGCAGCAATTATTGATGGAGTGGAATCAGACTCACAAGGAATATTCTTCTGTTGAATGTATTCATAAATTGTTTGAGGCTCAGGTAGAGTTAACGCCTGATGCTGTAGCTGTAGAACAAGATGGGCAGAGATTAACTTACCGCGAATTGAGCGATCGCTCCAACAAAATAGCCCATTATTTGCAAAGTTTAGGAGTCAAACCAGAAACTCTAGTTGGTATCTGCGTTGAGCGTTCCCTAGACATGATTGCTGGCTTACTAGGTATTCTCAAAGCTGGTGGTGCTTATGTTCCCCTTGACCCTGCTTATCCCCAAGAGCGAATCACGGAAATTATCACAGATACGCAACTCGGCTTTTTGCTGACGCAAGATAAATTTCAAGATAAATTGCTAGGTTATACCGGAAAAACAATTTGTTTAGATACAGATTGGGAAGTCATAGCAACCCACAGTACAGCCAACCCGATTAGCGACGTTCAAGTAAATAACCTGGCTTATATTATCTACACCTCCGGTTCTACAGGTAAACCGAAGGGAGTAATGATTGAACATCGCTCCTTGATGAATTTTGTCATCACTGCCATTGATAAATATGGAATCAAGGCCAGCGATAAGGTTCTGCAATTTGCATCTATTTGCTTTGATACATCGATTGAAGAAATCTTTCCTTGTTTGTGCGTCGGTGCAACCTTAGTTTTACGCACCGAAGAAATGCTCAACTCCAGTGAGGATTTTTGGCGGTATTGCCAAAAATGGCAGTTAACTGTTTTAGATTTGCCGACAGCATACTGGCATCAGTTAGTAGCCGAACTTAAACCCCAAGATTCTCACATTTATGAAGGTTTGAGAACTGTAATTATTGGGGGTGAAGCAGTTCAACTAGAAAAAGTGCAGCATTGGCATAGTTGTGTTGCTCATCTTTCCCCAGTATCGGAATTATTCAATACTTACGGGCCGACAGAAGCAACGGTTGTCGCCACCTTAGAACGCTTAACCCCAGCAGCCACCTCTGTTAGCATTGGACGACCCATCAGCAATGCTCAGGTTTATGTTTTGGATCGATATCTGCAACCTGTACCGATAGGTGTTCCGGGAGAACTGCATATTGGTGGCGCAGGATTAGCTAGGGGATATTGGCAACGTCCTGAACTGACAGCAGAGAAATTTATTGAGGAGGCAGGAGGCAGTAAACTTTACAAAACTGGGGATTTAGTCAGATTCCGCACCGATGGCAAGCTGGAATACTTGGGTCGAGTTGATAATCAGGTGAAAATTCGGGGCTTCCGCATCGAATTGGGCGAAATTGAAGCGGTATTGAGACAACACCCACAAGTATTGCAAGCTGTTGTCATTGCTCATGAAAACACCCCCGGACAAAAGCGGCTTGTGGCTTACGTCGTAACCCAAAAATCACAACCAACCACCAATGAATTACGCGATTTCCTCAAGCAGAAACTACCGAATTACATGATTCCGGCTGCGTTCATGGTGTTGGAAAGCATACCGATGACTCCCAACCAAAAGGTAGACTACCGCGCTCTACCAACACCCGATTTTTCTCGCAGTGCCGAAGATAAATTTATTGCTCCTCGCACACTGATAGAAGAGAAATTAGTGGCGATTTGGTCGGAAGTTTTAAGAGTAGAAAATGTTGGCATCCACGATAACTTTTTTGAACTGGGTGGAGATTCTATTCTCAGTATTCAGTTAATTTCTAAAGCTAACCAAGCAGGAATTCAAATTGCTGCTAAACAGTTATTTAAATATCAAACAATTGCTGAGTTAGCGACTGTAGCAGGTATTACTCGCCAAATCAACGCTGAACAAGGGTTAGTAACTGGTTCTGTAGCGTTGACACCGATTCAACATTGGTTTTTCGAGCAGAAATTACCCGAACCTACTTACTTTAACCAGTCTGCACTGCTAGAAGTGCCGTCAGATGTGCAACCTGAGCTATTGCAGCAAATAGTACAACAATTGTTAGCGCATCATGATGCTTTGCGTTTGCGGTTTGTGCAACAAGGGGAAAACTGGCAGCAAATTAACGCTCCCACTCAAGAATCTGTACCATTTAGGATCTTTGATTTATCGCACCTTTCGCCAGCAGAACAGCAAACAGCGATCGCAACTAAAGATGCTGAACTACAGGCTAGTTTGGATTTATCTACAGGAGTGATCGCACAAGTCGCCTTATTTCAATTAGGCAATGATAGACCAAGTTATCTACTCTTCATCATCCATCACTTAGCAATCGATGGAGTTTCTTGGCGGATTTTATTGGAAGATTTAGCTACTGCTTACCAACAAATTAGCCGAGGCGAGGCTATTAAATTACCAGCGAAAACAACCTCTTGGCAATATTGGAGCGATCGCCTGACAGAATATGCCCAAATAGAGGCCATCAAAGAGTTAGATTACTGGCTAACTCAATCTAGTCTTCCAGTCACAGCTTTACCAGTAGACTATCTATTTAGTAAAGAAAATAACACAGTAGCCTCAGTCGCGTCTGTAACACTTGCTTTAAATGAAGAACAGACACGCGCCCTGTTACAAGATGTACCCTCTGCTTATAACACTCAAATTAATGATGTGTTGTTGACAGCCTTGGTACAAAGCTTTACTCAATGGACAGGCGAAAGTTGTTTACTAATTGATTTGGAAGGACATGGACGCGAAGACTTATTTGAAGATGTAGACTTGTCGCGGACTGTTGGTTGGTTTACTACATTATTCCCCGTTGGCTTACAGCTACAACAAATTGAGCAGCCAGGAGAGGCTTTAAAATCAGTCAAAGAACAACTCCGGCGCATCCCCAACCGAGGAATTGGTTATGGTGTATTGCGATATTTGAACCAAAACACCACAATCTACGAAAAATTAAAGTTACTCCCCGCAGCACAAGTTAGTTTTAACTACCTGGGACAATTCGACCAAGTTATCAAAGCATCTGAAGTTTTAGGTTTAGCTAAAGAATTCAAATCCGAACAAAGCCTACTTAACCAACGTAGCCATCTGTTAGGAATAAGCGGCTTTATTCGTGCAGTAAAACTGGAAATGACTTGGGCTTATAGCGAGAAAGTCCACAAGCGAGACACTATTGAAAGGTTAGCTTCAGGATTCATGGAAGCATTAAAAAACCTAATTTCTCACTGTCAATCAAAAGATTCTCAAAGCTATACCCCATCCGATTTTTCAGCAGCCAAACTCAATCAAAAACAGCTAGATAAATTCCTAACCAAACTGAACAAAAAGAAGTAGTCAAAAAGCAAAGGTAACAATCTCCGCCCTGCTCCCTGCTCCCTGCTCCCCTGCCTTTTCTATCCCTAACTCCAGAGGTAATTATGCAAAATATCGAAGACCTTTATGAACTTTCGCCGATGCAACAAGGGATGTTGTTTCATACTCTTTATGCACCAGAATCGGAAGTTTATTTTGAGCAGTTACTTTGCATTCTCTCTGGGAAATTAAATTTTTCTGCTTTCCAAAAAGCTTGGGAACAGGTTGTAGCGCGACACTCAGTTTTACGCAGTTCTTTTTATTGGGAAGAGATAGAAAAGCCCTTGCAGATGGTGAGTAAGCAAGTGGATCTTCCTTGGGTGCAAATGGACTGGCGACATTTAACACCTGATGAACAACAAAAATATTTAGAGGAGTTTTTGTCAAGCGATCGCCAAAAAGGATTTGATTTGGCTCAAGCACCTCTAATGCGCTTCACCATCATTCAGCTAACAGAGCAGAAATACCAATTTATTTGGAGTCATCATCATATCCTCTTTGATGGCTGGTCAATGCAGATTATCCTTAAAGA
The DNA here is from genome assembly GCA_015206945.1 of Nostocales cyanobacterium LEGE 12452. Taxonomy (GTDB): domain Bacteria; phylum Cyanobacteriota; class Cyanobacteriia; order Cyanobacteriales; family Nostocaceae; genus Nostoc. The sequence goes on from JADEXV010000199.1 coordinate 10,081, forward strand.
AGTTTTGGCTTTTTATGAAGCAACTCAGCGAGGCGAAAATTTACGCCTCCAAGGAGTTCGCCCTTATCGAGAATATATTGAATGGTTACAGCAACAAGATACCGATAAAGCAAAAAACTTTTGGCAAAAAACTCTCCAGGGGTTTGAAACTCCTACTTTTATAGGGAACAGGGAACAGGGAACGGGGAACAGAGGAACATATAATGAGCAACGGTTTCAATTATCTCAAACGGTAACTGAAAAATTGCAATTTGTAGCGCGACAGCACCATTTAACTTTGAATAATTTGGTGCAAGGAGCATGGGCGTTACTAATTTCCCGCTACAGTGGGGAAAGTGATATAGTCTTTGGTGCAACTGTATCCGGTCGTCCACCGCAGCTTGAGCAAGTAGAGTCGATGGTGGGGCTATTTATCAATACCCTTCCCATCCGGGCAAAAGTAACAGCCAAGACAAAATTATTACCTTGGCTTCAGCAATTACAAACCCAAGCACTAGAACAGGAACAGTATACTTATTTTTCTCTTGCAGAAATTCAACAATTAAGTGATATCCCGACCGGATTACCACTTTTTGAAAGTATTTTAGTATTTGAAAATTATCCTTTGGATTCTGCTAAACCAGAAAATCAAAGAATTTTAGAAATTAGTCATCTTAGTTGTTTTGAACGCACAAATTATCCTATCACAGTAGTAATTAATCCCGGTTTACAACTAGCTGGCAGAATTGTTTATGATACTAGCTGCTTTGACGAACAAACAATTACTCGCATGATTGGACATTTCCAAACATTGCTAGTAGGGATGGCAGATAACTTACAACAATATATTTCTCAATTATCTTTACTTAGTGCAGATGAAGAACAACAAATAATTACACTAGAAAATCATCAACAAAAAAATTCTATTAATTATAAATGTATTCATGTTTTATTTGAAGAACAGGTAGAAAAAAGTCCCGATGCCATAGCGGTTATATATCAACAAGAACAATTAACTTATCGGGAATTAAATAACCGTGCCAATCAACTAGCCCATTATTTGCGATCGCTAGGAGTTAAACCGGAAGTCCGAGTGGGAATTTGTGTTGAGCGTTCCTTAGAAATGGTAATAGGAATACTCGCTATTCTCAAAGCGGGAGGGGCTTACGTCCCTCTAGATCCAGCTTATCCTGCCGAGAGATTATCGTTCATGCTGGAAGATGTACAAACACCCATCTTATTAATACAAACTTATTTACGAAATAAGCTACCAATTAATAATCAAATAGTGGTGAATCTTGAAACTGATTGGGAAATTATTGCCCAACAAAAACAAGATAATTTACCGAGTGAAGTTAGTCCAGAAAATTTAGCTTATATCATTTATACTTCTGGCTCAACAGGAACACCAAAAGGTACAGAAGTTCCCCACCGTAGCATTCTTGGTTTTATGTTTGGAGTTGATTACATTCAACTAAATGCAGAACAAATTTGGCTACAACATTCATCAATTTCCTGGGATGCACTCACCTTAGAATTTTGGCCACCATTGCTTTATGGTGGACGTTGTGTACTTTATCCAGAAAAAATTCCAACACCAGAAGGCTTAAGCCAGATTATTCAAGAACAAGGAGTTAACACCCTATTTCTGACTACAGCATTATTCAATCTCATGATTGATACCATGCCACAAGGGTTGTCAGGGGTGAAACAACTAATGTTTGGAGGAGAAACCATTTCTGTACCTCATTTTCGTCGTGCCTTAGAATTATTGCCTCAAACCCAAATTATTCATGCTTACGGCCCTTCAGAATGTACAGTATTTACCTGTTGTTATCCGATTCCTAAACAATTTACTGAAAATGTTTATTCAGTTCCTATTGGTAAACCCATCGGTGATAGAACAGTTTACATACTAGATGAAAATCTAAACAGAGTTCCAATTGGTGTTATTGGTGAACTTTATGTGGGTGGTGCAAGTGTTGCTAGAGGTTACTTAAATCAACCAAAATTAACCAGTGAAAAATTTATTTCTAATCCTTTTATTGCAGGCAATATACTTTACAAAACTGGAGATTTAGTCTGCCGTCTAGCTGATGGAAATCTTGAATTTATCGGAAGAATTGATACACAAGTAAAGATTCGCGGTTTTCGCATTGAGTTAGCAGAAATTGAAGCGATTTTAGTTCAACATCCTGACATCAAACAAGTTGTAGTCATTGCGCGGGAAGATGAACCAGGAAATAAATTCTTAGTAGCCTATTTGGTATCAATGAATAATTCGCTAACTACTAGCATTTTACGAAACTTTCTCAAGGCAAAGCTACCAGATTATATGATTCCTGCTGCTTTCGTATTTATTGATAAATTACCTCTTACTCCTAATGGTAAAATTAATCGCCGCGCTTTACCTGCCCCCGATACTTATCAAATAAATATAGAGGTTGATTTTGTCGCCCCTCGCTCACAAATTGAACAAGAATTAGCTACAATTTGGACGGAAGTTTTGAAATTAAAACAGGTGGGGATTCATAATAACTTTTTTGAGTTAGGAGGACATTCTTTATTAGCTACTCAAGCGGTTTCTCGTTTAAAAGAGGCTTTTAGTTTAGATTTTCCTTTACGTTATTTGTTTGAAAACCCAACTATTGCTGAACTAGCGCAAAAAGTGAGCGAGCAAGTAGAAAATGATGATTTAGCGAGAATTTTGGCGGAGGTGGATGAATTATCGGAGGAAGAGGTGAGGGAGCAGTTAATTTGGTGAGGATTTTTTAAACGCACAGGAGCGCGAAGTTCGCGCAGAGGTACGTAGCGAAAAGTTCCTCGAAGCCGATTTTCCCGGCGTAGGAAACTTTTCAAGACAGAGTTTTTAATTACAAATTATTATGAGTGACTTATTAAAACGTCTTGAATCTTTATCACCTGAAAAACGAGAATTAGTTTTACAAAAGCTGAAGAAGCAACAGAAATCGCCTCTTCTTATACCTGTGTCGCGGGAACAGTCTCTTCGTCTGTCTTTTGCTCAACAAAGGCTGTGGTTTATTGACAAATTAGAAGGCGATAATTGTGTTTATAATGTGCCGTTTTTCTGGCAAATTAGCGGAGTTCTGAATGTTAGTGCGTTGGAAAAAGCGATCGCCACAATTATCCAACGTCATGAGGTCTTACGTACTAGCTTTGCTGTTGTGGATGAGTCACCGATACAGGTGATTCACGCACATCCTCCAGTTAAAATGCAGGTGCTAGACTGGCGACAAGTCCCAAAAGAACACCAGTTAAGCAAGGCGCGACAGTTAGCAATAGAAGAGTTACAACAGTCATTTGATTTATCAAAGCCGCCTTTACTGCGAGTAAAGTTGTTGCAATTGGCCGATCGCTCTCATCTGCTGTTACTGGTTATCCATCATATTGTCTGCGATGGCTGGTCAATGGACATCTTCCGCCGGGAATTGTTCGCTCTTTACACAGCTTTTTGTAATGGTGAATCGTCTCCTTTACCCGAATTACCTTTACAATATACTGATTTCGCCCATTGGCAAAGACAATGGTTACAAGGAGAGGTACTGCAAACTCAACTCAATTACTGGCAAAAACAATTAGCAGATGTTCTGCCACTGTTAGAATTACCGACAGATAAACCACGCTCATCAGTGCAAAGCTTTAAGGGGCGGAGTGAGTTTTTGGAACTCAATGCAGATTTAACGCAGAAGTTGAAGCGTTTGAGCCAGGAATCAGGAACTACTCTGTTTATGACAATGCTTGCAGCATTTGCGCTGTTATTGTCGCGCTACAGTAGACAACAGGATATTGTTGTTGGTTCTGCGATCGCCAACCGTAATCGTCGTGAAATAGAACCATTAATTGGCTTTTTTGTCAATACTTTGGCTTTGCGTACCAAGTTGCAAGGAAATCCAACTTTCTTAGAATTACTGCAACGGGTGAAGCAAGTCACTCTTGATGCTTATGACCATCAAGATTTACCCTTTGAGAAACTAGTTGATGAATTGGGATTAGAGCGATCGCTTTCTCATCATCCTCTATTTCAAGTGGCTTTTGGCTTGCAAGGCGGAACTCCAGAGAAACTAGAAATTCCTGGCTTAACTCTCTCCCGTTTTGAATGGGAAAACACCACGACACTGTTTGATTTATCGCTGATTTTCCGGGAAACGCCTCAAGGTTTAACAGGAGAATGGGAATATGCAAGCGATTTGTTTGAGGCTGAAACTATCCAACGGATGGCGGAACATTTTCAAGTTCTACTCAAGCAAATTATTGCTAACCCAAACCAACCAATCAATAGTTTATCTTTGCTGACAGAGGATGAGCGTCAGAAATTACAAAGCTGGAATCAGACTCAAACAGATTATCCTCACGATAAAACTTTAGTTGATTTATTTGAAGAACAAGTTACGAAAAATCCAGATAATCTTGCTGTATTTTTTGAGTCTCAAACTTTAACTTATCAAGAACTAAATCAGAAAAGTAATCAATTAGCTTACTATTTAATTAACAATTACCAAATTCAGCCAGACACCTTAATTGGTATATCTGTTGAACGTTCTTTAGAAATGATTATTGGTGTACTCGGTATTCTCAAAGCTGGTGGAGCTTATGTACCTATTGACCCCAATTATCCCTCAGAACGGATTAAGTTCATGTTAGAAGATTCTGGGATATCGGTATTACTAACCCAAAATTCCCTCAAAAAGCAATGGGAGCATCCAGTTTTGGAAGATTTATCATTTATGGGAAAATGTAAAGGGAAATAACCCTGTGCGATCGCTGACAATGAACCAAGAGAAACAAGAACGGATCAAAGCCTGCTTACAAGAATTGTCAA
>JADEXV010000483.1 GCA_015206945.1 Nostocales cyanobacterium LEGE 12452
GGGACAAGGGGGGCAAGGGGGAATAATTAATTATTAAACTAGTCTCACCATTGTCTCGCCCCTCTTCCTTGTCTACCTTGTCTCTTCTCCATTCCTAATCTCCAATGCCCCATTCCCGATTCCCCTCTTAACATATAGGATCAAAACAGTCAGAATCGATATTTTAAATTATCCACGGAGAGAACACTTTATGAATTTGGTTGTACTCCAGAACTGGCTGGACAATGCGTCCTTTGCCATATTATTCCTGACAATGCTGGTGTATTGGGGTGGAGCGGCTTTTCCGAATCTGCCTTATCTAGCCGCTTTGGGGACAGCTGGGATGGCGATCGCAAATTTGTGCATTGCGACTCTACTAGGGGCACGATGGATTGAAGCTGGTTATTTTCCCTTAAGTAATCTCTATGAATCTCTGTTTTTCTTGACTTGGGGAATTACCGCCGTCCATCTGATTGCCGAAAATAGTAGCCGTAGCCGCTTAGTAGGAGTTGCGACAGCTCCGGTGGCAATGGCTATTACTGCTTTTGCTACTATGACACTACCATCCCAAATGCAAGCGTCAGAACCCTTAGTACCTGCGTTGAAGTCAAATTGGCTGATGATGCACGTCAGCGTCATGATGTTGAGTTATTCTGCTTTGATGGTGGGTTCGTTATTAGCGATCGCTTTTTTAATAGTCACTCGCGGTCAAAATATTCAACTACAAGGCAGTTCTGTTGGTACTGGTGGCTATCGCAGCAACGGCTACCGCTTGCACAAAGCCACTGAACTAATTTCTCAACCACCAACCCCTGCTGTCGAAAATAACGGCTTTGCCCGTTTTGAAACTAGTAGCAATGGCAACGGTAACAGTAACACTGCTGTTTTGAATTTAGTAACGACACCTGAATCTCAAGCCGTTGCATCTGCCGAACCTCTTTCACCCCAGCGCCTTAACCTTGCCGAAACCCTTGACAACATCAGCTATCGCATCATCGGACTAGGATTTCCCCTGCTGACAATTGGCATTATTGCCGGTGGCGTTTGGGCTAACGAAGCCTGGGGTTCCTATTGGAGTTGGGACCCGAAAGAAACTTGGGCATTAATCACTTGGTTAGTGTTCGCTGCCTACCTTCACGCCAGAATTACTCGCGGTTGGCAAGGGCGTCGTCCCGCAATTTTAGCCTCCACCGGCTTGCTTGTGGTTTGGGTTTGCTATCTCGGTGTGAATCTTTTGGGTAAAGGTTTGCATTCTTACGGTTGGTTTTTCTAAGAACCTTACTAAGACAGTACTGAGTGTTGAATATTGTCCTTTTACTCATAACTCAGCACTTAGTAATGTCTCGTGTAAAACGATTGTGAGTTAAGTGTTTAATTTGAAACACAGAGGGGTAAGAAGTTTTTCTTCGCCCCTTTGTGCAATACACAAATTATTACGATAATAACCCTCTTCAATCACTCTAGGCAGAGTAAAAATATAAATCCTCGAATTGTGCATTAGAAAAAATGAAACCAATGAACTCATTCATAATCTGAATTAGCCATTGAAAACCAATTTGTAAATACCGATTGTTAAACAGTTTTATCCAAGGCTTTAGTAAACAATAATAGATGTATGCTTGGAGAAGCAAGCGTAAATTATTCAGTCGATGATTCCAGCCAGAAATGTGATTCCACCAAGGATGTCGGCAGAAGGTTATTAGATTAAACGCACATGGCTGGTACGTGGAAAAAATAGCTGCTAATTTCAATTGGACTCCTCAAATGGTAAGAGAAATCTTACATAAATGGCGAAAACTTGATTTATAAGGGCTTTGGGATAACCCAGGTAGAAGAAGCAAAACCAAGTATATGGAAGAGGATATAGTATAGGACTAATATTTGATTTCTGAAAAAGCTCCGTACATTTGAAGAGTGGGGAAATCAAAAGTGGTGTGTCGGATAAACCACTCAAACATCCACTTCAGATGAGAGAACGAAGGAATCAAAGCACA
>JADEXV010000200.1 GCA_015206945.1 Nostocales cyanobacterium LEGE 12452
GGGTGTAGGGTGTGGGGTGTAGGGAAGGAAGAAGATGTTGTTCTATTTGATGCACTAAAATTCAATTTTCTTAAACACTACACCCTACACCCTATACCCAAAAGCCAGTAATATAAGGGGTTTACGCTTATCTTAGTGTCATTCCATCAGGACTGTCTTCTGCCTTGTTTCTTGAAAGCTAGACAATTTTCGAGCGTGTATCTGCCAAGATGGGAACTTTAACTTCTGTTTCAGATCCTAAGTCAAAGTCATACCACTCGTTACGCCATTGCAGGCGAAACTTCAGACGCGTCCAGTTGGGTGGTAGATTGGGGCAGGCAACGGGGCCAAATTGAGTCATCCGAATGCCGCCAAACCCGAAAACTACTGCTTGCCATACTCCTCCAGCACTGGCAGCGTGAATTCCTTCGGCAGCGTTCAGTCTCACATCCTCTAAGTCTACCAAGGCCGATCGCAGAAAATGTGTATAGGCTTCGGTTGGTTGATTGAGGTCGCAAGCTAAGATAGCGTTAATGGCTGGGCCTAGTGAAGAACCATAACTATGGTCGGTGCGTTGCGTGTAATAGTCCCAGTTGGTGGCGAGGGTGTTATAGTCGTAGCGATCGCGCAGTAAATACAAGAGCATCAACACATCTGGCTGTTTGAGAATCTGCTTTTGGTTTGTAGCTTCAATTCCCAACAAACCTTGCAGAGATTTGCTGCGCGGTTCGTAATCAGCAAGGTTAACGTCTTCTAGCTGGAAAAAGCCTTCAAATTGCTCAATTAAACCAGTTTGGGCATCTTCATTCACAAATAGACGCTCTTGAATTTCCGCCCAATGGTGCAGACGCTCTGTGGTTAAGTTGAGTTTTTGCACTAGTTCTGCCGAGGTTTCAGGATAAGCTTGTTTGAGCCAATCCCACAGTGCCAAAGCTGACTGCAAATGCCACTGTACCATGAGATTGGTGAAGGCATTATTATCGATGCGATCGTGGTTTTCATCGGGGCCAATTACATCTAGGATGTCATAGCTGTGGCGCTCTTGGTTCCACTGCACCCGACTTTCCCAGAAAACAGCCGTATCAAGAATAATTTCTGCGCCATAATCGCGCATCCAGTCATCATCGTTGGTAGTCTGCCAGTAGTGCAAAATTGCATAAGCAATATCTGCGGTGATATGCACTTCAATGTCACCGCACCAGATGCGGATTAATTCACCATTGGGAGCCGGAATCCAACGCGGAGTTACTTCGTCGCCAGTAGTAGCACTTTCCCAAGCATACATCGCTCCTTGATAACCTGCTTCTTGAGCTTTGCGTCTAGCTCCTGGGAGGGTGTGGTAGCGGTAGGTGAGCAAGTTACGCGCTAGGGCTGGTTGAGTTAAGGTGAGGAAAGGCAGGATGAATATTTCTGTATCCCAAAAGATATGTCCGCTATAGGCAAAACCAGAGAGGGTTTTGGGAGGAATGCTTACCCGGCTGTCATGACGCGGTGTTACAGCTAGTAATTGAAAGAGATTGTAACGGACGCTTAACTGAGCCAAGCGATCGCCTTCTATAATAATGTCACTGTCTTGCCACACTTGCTCCCATGCCGCAATGTGAGCTGCCAAAAGGGTAGCATATCTCGGTTCCTCAGCGAGTCTTTGTAAGGCGGCGGCAATAGGGATTTTTGTCTCTCGTGAAGTAAACAGGGTGACAATCTTTTCTACAATTACCGTTTTTCCGGGATATAAGTCTAAGGTGGTTGTCAGAGTGGGAGAACTAGAAGCGTTTTCGATGCTCGCGCGTGTAGTCTCGTCACTATCTACCACTAACTTAGCTGCCATCCCAAGTTCAATACTTGAGTGGAGAGTTTGACTATTTAGCCAAATAATTTGATCTATGCCACCTTGGTTTAAGGTTTGCCAATGTTTAACGCCTTGGGTATCTGGTTCGCTGTCAAATCCAGCTTCGACAGTAATTTCACCCTCAAAGTCTACCGATGTAATTTGAGCGCGAATCGCCAAAACGTGTTGGTCTGCTAAACTGGTGAAACGCTCGAAGTGAAAATCTAGGGTATGACCACTCGGACTACGCCACCGCACATCACGGCTAACTAAGCCTAAGCGCAAGTCAAGCCGACGTTCGTAGTTGAGAATCTCACCACTGTCCATACTAAAGCGATCGCCTGCTACTTTCACCACCAATGGCAGCCAGTTGGGACAGTTTACTAGTTCAGTATGAGTAATTGTCACATCATCATAAACACCGTGGATGAGTGTGGCTGGAAAATCTTGTGCATACCCTTCCTCAAACGTACCCCGCACTCCTAATAACCCATTACCAAGAGTAAAGACGGTTTCTTTGTGATGTAACTGCGTCGGGTTAAACTCCGTTTCAATAACGTTCCAGTCAGTATTGTCAATTAATTGCTGATTTTGTTGAGAATTGTGAGTGGATACGTTGAGCATGAGTTATAAAACCTATGTCTTGGGCTGGCTGTGGGCAGGATGCAGTAAAATGAGGAGCAATATTTAAATGATTAACTCCTTTTCTTTAGCGCCTAAACTAGAAAATAGTCTGAACGCTAAAAAATACGCTTCTGATAACAGTAGCGTTTCAAATTTCATCTGTCTACAGTTAGATTTATTCAAAAATGCTAGTTATAACTCATAAATCTGAACTAGCTACGAATTGATTCAGTTTTTCATCAATTTCTTTCATATTTACAATTAAGGCAAGACGCGATAAATCGTTAAGGTAAGACGCGATGAGTCGCCGTCTCTACAATAATCAGTTCTTTGTAGAGACGGCGATTTATCGCGTCTTTGTCTTTGTGATGGACGTTAGTCATATTTTGGCTGGTAAAATCTACAGGTGCAGTTATGTAACGTTTTGTTCTTTTACCAGAAGTGGTATATTGGCACTTGATCCGACCGAGTACAAACTATGCATAAGCCCACAGGACAGCAAACTAGAGGTGTTGTACTCAGTACTATAGGACAGGAAGGGGAAGTGGGCAGATGAACAAAAATACTGGGCAAGTTAATGTTTTTTCTCTGTTTAAAGGCGTAGCTCTAAGTCGCATTTTGGTAGCGTTGTTTGTGCTGCAAATTCTGCTAGCTGTAGGATTGACTGCATACTTATCAATCCACAATGGGCAAAAGGCAGTCAATGAGGTAGCAAGCGAATTGCGTCATGAAGTTGCCAATCGAGTTGAGCAGAATTTACAAACTTATTTGGCAACGCCGCGTCAGGTATTACGCAGTAATCAAAATGTCATTAATATGGGGTTGCTGAAGATAGGAAATTTGGCAACCTGGGAGTCATATTTAATAGAGCAGTTAAAGATTTTTCCAGACGCGTTGGCAATAACTGCAAGCAATGAACAGCAAGAATATCTAGCGGTAGAGAAGCTCAACGATCGCCAATCTTTACTCAGAAAAGCCGATAAGTCAACTGGGTACGATCTCTACACTTACAGAATTGACTCTCAAGGTGAACGTACTCAACTACCAGAGGTAATCAAAAACTATGATGCGCGATCGCTTCCTGATTATCTCACAGCAGTTACCGCTAAAAAATTCAGCTTTAGTGAGATTTTTACACCCCGCACTGAACCAACACTCCTGATTAGTGCTTCTCTTCCCATCTATAACTCCCAAGGGGAATTACTCGGAGTCAACAGCACTCTCACTCACTTATCCCAAATTGGGGATTTGCTGCAAAACATCAAAGTTGGCAAGTCTGGGCAAGTTTTTATTATCGAGCGATCGGGGCTATTAGTTGCAAGTTCTACAACTGAAGAACCATTCCGCTTCCAAAATGGTAAACCCATTAGATTATCAGCTTCCCAAAGCGGCAATTCTTTGACTCAAGAAACCGCTAAATACTTAAAAACTAAATTTAATAACTTTGACCAAATTCAAAGTTTACAGCAACTAGATTTTTCCTTGGACGGCAAACGGCAATTTTTAGAAGTTAGACCGATACAGGGCGAACCAAATATCAACTGGTTGATAATCGTGGCTGTCCCAGAAGCAGACTTTATGGGGCAAATTAATCGCAATATTCAAACTACAATTTTTCTCTGTTTGGGAACGTTGGGACTAGCGATTATATTGGGGATTGTCACCGCTCAGTGGATTACCCAGCCAATTTTGTACTTCAGCACGGCGACGAAAGATTTAACTGATTTTACCAACAGCGAAGACTCAGTGGTGAAAGTACAAGGCATTAAAGAATTAGAAGTGCTGGGTGGATCTTTTAATGAGATGGCGCAAAATTTACGCAAAACCTTTACTACACTGATTAGTAAAAATGAAGATTTAGAATTGCAAGTTAAGCAGCGAACTCAAGAATTACAGCACGAGATTGAAGAACGCATTAACAGTGAGCAAAAACTAGCCCAGCATCATCAAGTACTCACAGAATTGGCAAATCACAAAGCGGTTTTTGAAGGAAATCTGGAAACAGCATTCAAACTCATCACAGAAAAAGTAGCCAATGCCTTAGAAGTAGAACGAGTCAGTGTGTGGTTATTCAATAGCGATCGCACCAAGCTACAATGCATAAGCCTCTATGAACGTAGCAATCAGAAACATTCGGCAGGTTTAGAACGCAACCTTACAGATTATTTAATCTACTTTAAAGCCTTAGTGGCTTCTCGTACCATTGCCGTCTGTGACACTCGCACCGATCCACGGGTACAAGAATTATCGGATAAATTGCTCGAACCAAATAATATTGTATCCCTAATTGATACCAGTCTTTGGGTTGGGGGGAAAATGGTGGGAACAATATTGTCTGAACAGGTTTATATTCCCCGGAAATGGGAACTGAGTGAGCAAAACTTCGTTAGCTCAATTGCGGAAATTGTCGCCCTAACTTTAGAAGTATGCGATCGTAAACGCGCAGAATCCGCGCTACGTGAGGCGAAAGAAACAGCCGAAGTCGCAAATCTTGCTAGAAGAACCTTTTTAGCAAACATCAACCACGATCTGAGAAATCCTTTAAACTCAATTCTGGGAATCACAGAGGCACTCAAAGAGCAAGTGTACGGCCCTGTAAATGAAGAACAGCACCAGTCTTTAAATATGCTCGAATCTAGTGGTAAGAACCTACTAGAGTTAATTAACCAAATCCTTGATATTACTGACACCGAATCCAGCAAGGTAGAACTGCAATTAGCTGCTACTTCGATTCAGGGAATATGTGACTTCTGCTTGAGTTCTGTCAAAGATTTAGCCTTCCAGAAAAATATCCAGATGAAGGCACAAATACCTGAAGAACTCGAACCCATCCAAGTCGATGAACGCCGCATTCGCCAAGTATTTATTCACTTGTTAACTAATGCAATTAAGTTTACCAAAGAAGGAGGCAAAGTTTGGATTGAAGCCCAACCAAGTTCTACCAATGAATATATATTTATCAGTGTGGTAGACACTGGGATTGGGATGCTTTCTGATGATCTTTTTAAATTATTTCAACCTTTTGTGCAAGTTGAAACTGTCTCTAACCATCGTTCTCCAGGCAGTGGTTTAGGATTGGTGATGGTGCAAAAAATTGTTGAGTTGCACGGTGGAACTGTCCACGCCGAAAGTCAGTTAGGTAAAGGTAGCCGATTTACTGTGAAGCTTCCTTGGAAAAAGGCGGGGGAATGGAGAGTCTAAGCGATGTGACGATAAGTATTAAACGGTAATCCAGTGCGCTGTTTCACATCAATTAATGATTTATACTCACCTCGTTGCTGCCTTTCGGCAACAATTTGTTGTGCGATCGCTCCATCCAATCCACAGGTAATTAATTCATCAGTTGAATATGTATTTAATCGTTTCCAAGAAAAATCAGCTTCTTTTTTGTAGTTGTAGCTAAAAGTAATTAGCGGTGTAATTCGATTTATCTGCTTTTCAGGAATTCCGGCTATTTCTATTAACTCTTCTACATGAGTAAAAACATATCCCTCATTCAGCAATGATTCAATATTATTTGCATAAACTATTGGTAGCCCTAAATAATTAACTAATTCGTGTTTAGAGCATTCATTAATATCTACTTTTTCACGAGTATTCGCAACTAACTTTGCTAACTCTTGTTCTTCAGGAATTGGTAAATTCTTGGGATAAGTTTTGATTAAATAAGACTTCTTGAGATAGAATGCAACGCCAATTTGAGCCATCCAGATCGCAACCGCTAAACTATTTGCTGACAAAGCTAAGGCTAAAATAGAGGTGCTAATCCCTATGACAACCCAAGTTTTAGTCTTAGATTTATAACCCGCATAGGCAATGGCAAATCCTCCTAATGTCGGAATTAATGATAACCATACCCAAGCAGGAGTTTGCTGAAACCAATATTTAGATTGTGACACGGTAAATCAACTGATGATTTTAATTTACAAAGATTTCAGAAGCTTTTGCCGCTTTTCTTCATACTCTTCTGCGGTAATTATCCCAGAATCAAAAAGATTTTTTAAATCAGCTAATGCACTGGTTGCATCTTTTGCAGATACTGCTCCACCTGTGCTTGATAGGCCTTGATTATACTTGGTATTGAATTCGGGATCTGGCATCAAAACTAGGATGAAGAACTCAACAAAGGCTATTAAAGATGGAATACAAGTCCAAAAAAACAATAAGTACAAAATACCTGCTACATTTTGTCCTAAATAAAACTTGTGAATTCCCAGCCAGCCACCAAAAAAGCAAAGTATAATTGCTGTAGATTTAGTCTTCATAGTATTTTCTTCCTTAATTAACTCTAATAAATATTTATTGGCATACAATACAACCAAACTCTTTGACCTTTTTTTGATTATTTATCTGTTTTGTTAGTAATTTTTGCCGTCAAGAAATAAATAACGATTATACATAGCTGACATTCCATTAAGACTAAATATCCTTTAACTATGTAGTTTAAATCTATGTTGGAATTTAAATAAAAAATTAGAGAACCAATTGCTAGAGATGAAACTAAACGCAACTGATGTAATTTAAGGTTTAGTCTTTGGCTATTTAAGTCGTTCATCAGTAGATAAAATTATGTTGAGTAATATTTGCTGACAAGCAATCGATCGGTTATTACAAATTTGTTTGGTTTAACAGATATTGATTGCTATTTAAAGCTAATCTTAGTTAATTTCTATCTGTTAAACCTCACGAATTTTACCGACTTTACTTATAGTTTCATCAATAGAGTTACGTAAAGTTTCTGATGACTAAAGTAAAATGCACAGTTGAAAAAATTACTTAAATTTTGCCTTCTTTGCTATTTTAGACAAGAGGAGTCAGGAGTCAGGAGTCAGGAGTCAGAATTCAAAATAGAATTAGCATAACCTGTTAGTAATTTACTAACCTCCTCAAGTTGAAGCATTAATCCTAATGTGTCACCGTAGTCCAGGTCTTTTGAAAGAATTAGATAGTAGCGGCATTCTTCTAGAGAACCTTGTGCAATGTTTAAAAAACGAACTTTATCTGCTGCTCCCTTTTTCTTAAAACCTTCAGCTATATTTGCTGCAATAGAGATAGTTGCTCGTCTAAATTGGGAAGTAAGCCCATATATTTCCGATTTAGGGAACTGACCAGTAAATTGATATACCAATAAAACAAACTGGTGTGCTTTTTGCCAAACTATCAAATCTTGAAATGTTTTGGCTGGCTGTCTCATTTATTCTGGCTCCTGAATTCTGACTCCTGAATTCTTACGTGCAGACTTAAGTCTGAGGCGCTTTTATACAGTTGTAGCACTCTTAGTATTTGCTTCCTCTGAAGTCGCTTTCAAGCGTGTTGCTGTGCTTTTACGGATGCGATCGCTTTTGCGAACACCACCCGCCATCTGATATTGATGGCTATCTTTACCGTACTTAAAGGCAACTCCCAAGAGCATTTTTTCAGTTAGATCGCTTAAAGTTCTATCCAATTCGTCCATCTCTGTTTTAGAAGAGTCGATCGTGGCTAGAGCAGTATTATAAGCATCTATCTTGGTACGATATTGCTCAATTAGTTGTATCATGCTTTCTAAGTTGCGCCCATCGCCAAAATCCATAGTCGGATCGATGGCTTTAAGTCCCGCCGTTCTGAATTCAGCTTTTTCTAGAACGCGGTATGTACGTTTTTGACGCGACATAAATGTATCCTTTTTATCTGCTTTAGAGCTAGTTTGCCTTACTAAAGCGAGATTTTAGTTCAGTAAAGTCCTCAAAAGTTAGTATTTAATATAACGACTATTTCAGTATTTAACGCAAAAATCGTGAGTTTGTGAATGAAACTCGTGATTTTGTCAATGAAACTCGTGATTTTGTTAATGAAAATCGTGAGTTTGTCAACGAAACTCGTGATTTTGTGAATGAAAATCATGATTTTGTGAATGAAACTCGTGAGTTTGTTAATGAAACTCGTGATTTTCTTGGATTTCTTCGAGTTTGGCTGTAGCATCTTCTACCAAGATTTGATAGGGAATCTCTCTAGCAAGCTCAATAGCGCGATTGAGCGCATCTACAGCCTCTTTTTGCCGTCCCAGTTTTAAGAGAACTTCAGATGTGAAGTAAATCAAATTACGACTTTGGCTATACTTAGTACCAATCTGGGTATACAGTTCTAACGCTGCCTGACAATACTCTAAACCCAAAGTTAAATTTTCTTGCAAGATGCCGATTGCTTGTAGAGTATTAGCTTCACCCAAGCGAGCGCCAATGTCGCGGTAGAATGCCAAAGCTGCTTCGTAGCGCTCTAAGGCTTCGGTGCGTCGGTCTAGGAACTGCAAGACATCGCCGATTGCTCTTAAGGTATTAGCTTCACCCAAGCGAGCGCCAATGTCGCGGTAGAATGCCAATGCTGCTTCGTAGCGCTCTAAGGCTTCGCTGCTGCGTTTGAGGAACTGCAAGACATCGCCGATTGCTTTTAAGGTATTAGCTTCACCCAAGCGAGCGCCAATGTCGCGGTAGAATGCCAATGCTGCTTCGTAGCGCTCTAAGGCTTCGCTGCGTCGGTCTAGGAACTGCAAGACATCGCCGATTTCTACTAATGTATTAGCTTCACCCAAGCGATCGCCAATGTCGCGGTAAAATGCCAATGCTGCTTCGTATAGCTCTAAGGCTTCTGTTGCTCTGTAAACTCGAAACTTTGCTTTCCCTGCCCAATAATAAACTTCTGCTTTAGCAGATGTTGCCACTTGCGCTGCTGCAACCTGTTCTAATAATGTTGTAATCAGCGATTCTAGTTCAGCAACACGAAAATTATTGTCCCAATTTTGTGCTAAATCCCAAAGCTCACTGCCTTTCCACTCTGAATCAACTACAACCAAGTGATACAGCCATTCAATTTGAGTTTCTGGCTCAGGGTTGGTGCTGCCAAAATACTCAACTGCCCGTTGCGACAACGTGATAAACTCATCCCGACGTTCTTGCCGCAGATGTTTTAACATCAGCCGTCGCGTCAAATCATGAACATTATGCCCACGCCCCGGAAACTCTTCTACAAAAGGTAAAGCTTGCAATTCTGTATAAAGCTGAGATGATTGTGTTTGCAATTCTGGGCGCAGCGCTGCCAAAATCTCTGCATTAAACCAGTGTGGCACTGCTGCCGCATAAGCTGCCGTCGCTAAGTCAGGCAAAAGCGTTGAGAGTAAACTCTCTGTCACAATCCAAGAGCGTTCCTCGTCTGTTTGTGCCTTTGCTAGCTTTTGCAATAACTCATGATTCACTGTTGTTCTCTCGCTAACAGTTCTAAGGTTTTCACAATTTCCGCAGGTTGTCCTTTTAATACCCTTATTGCCATCCCCACTTCATCTTGATTAAAGGGCAATTTATTCTCTAGGCTGTATTTATACCAAGCCTCTTTATCTAAGATGGCTTCCAAACAAAAACAGTGATACAAATCCATCCACTCAATTGTCGGTTGGGGAATCTGCTGTCCAGCAATTACTACAATTAATTTATCTGTATCAACAACCTCTGTTAAAAACTCACCCCCTAACCAGTCTGCCAGTTCGGTAGGAGCTTTGTCGTAAGAATCAAACAAAAATACTAATGTTTGAGGAATTTTCCGCAAGTCTTGAAAAAATGCTTCCCTTAGTTCAGTCAAGCGAAAATTGCGTGTAGACTCATCCACATTAGACAAAACTACGCTCAATTGATTATCTTTGCCAATCATCGTAGTATTAGAGACTTCTATCCCCGATTTGAGATATTGCCCAACAGCAGCATTTAAACAAGGAAAACGTTCTTCTCCTAAACGCTTGCGTACACAAGAAAAGATATATGGAATTCCTCGCTGTGCTGATTTGAGATCCACTTGCACAGATAATATATTTGTAGGTAGAGTGTGCTTAAACCGTGCTAATAACCAAGTTTTACCTAAACCAGATTTAGCTTCAATCAGTAGCACCCGTTTGTCAAACCTTCTCTGCACTATCTGGTTGAAAAGTCGAAGTTCCTCTGTGCGATTAGCAATAATCATGGATTCGGAGGATTATTTTGCTGAGGAGAAGCGGGAGGATTGGCATCATCTTTCACAATCAACTCTTGGTTGTCACCGTCTATATCAGTATTTTCTACCCAAACATCTCCTTTAGTAACTATTGTTTTATTTCCGCTCCCTTTCATCCGTGTCCCTCTAACAACAGTTCCCCGATTTGTATCTGGCTGAGGGGGAGTTGATTGTGCTGACTGTCTACCCCAAGCGTTACCCAAGATGAGTTGGAGAATATTAACCAAAAAAGCTCCCACCAAGGCAGCACCAATCATTTGAACCAATCCTCTGACATTTGATGTTTTCGCAACTTCTCCAGACAACCATGCCCAAATTCCTCCCAAGAGAGCAAGTTCAATTACTACAGCAATAACCAAGAACCAGCTACCCCGAAAGGTTCTTAATGGGGGTAATTGATTAATCAGATACCCAGAAGCAGCACCGATAAATGCAGCTACTAAAATTTGTAAAAGCTCATTTGGCATAGCAAAATAAACTAATTCGGTTGCGATTCCGCTTAATTAGACTGAATTTACTATACACCCTGGATACTTAAAGGCATGCTGAATATCTAAATTGGTATTGCTAGTAGTGAGAATAGTGGCGTTGCATATTTGCGGGATGATTTTGCTAGTTTTGTGGGATGGGCATCTTGCCCGTCCCTTGTATTTCAGGGCGGGCGAGACGCCCACCCTACAAGAATCATCTCTTGATTCAGCAACGCCAGAATAGTAATGTCTAGAAGGGGCTACGTTTACGCAAGCTTACCGCTTTTTGTGCTGAGTGCGTTGGCGTAGACTGCACTTCTCTACGAGACGCTGCGCGAACGACAAAGCTCAGTGACCACCGTAGGCATCGCTGTTGTGCCACTGTTAAACATCCTTAATTTCATCCTGGCATATCTCAACGAACTTAACTGCGATCGCGGTTCAATTAATACTGTGCTAGTTTAAGAAAAATAGTGCAAAAACTTAATCAGTATGACCAGTGCGATCGCTATCTTGTGACACTGATAATAAAAGTCAACGACTAAAAAAGGGAATGCGGTTGTATCTGTTGGCATCCCTGGTTTCATCCTGGCATATCTTAAGGAACTTTAGGTGCGATCGCTAAGAAACTGAACCAGATAATCCAACTTCTCAAGAGATATCAAAGCTATAACTTGTTAGCCCCTAAAACAGCAAAAATCATTGACACGCTAAGTATATACGCAATAAAATTATTATAGTTGAACCTAACAATAGAGTTAATCAAAATCTTTTTCCCAGAGAATAATAGACAAGCAATATTAAAAATAATTTGGATAAAACAAATGAACGCCAAAATTATTGCTTTCTTAGGGATTACGGCAGCCCTTGCAAGCTTAGGAAGCCAAGTCTACGCTCAATCACCAGCATCAAACTCAAATCCCGCCGGACAATATCGATTAAGTGGTGATTATCTACTTGGAATCGATCGGAAAACAGCCCAAGATGACTTTAAAAGTTTTTTTGAGCAAACTAATCCAGCAAGTCTTTCCAACAATAATCGAAGAGAAAATAAAACTCCAGCCCAAATCCGCTTTAACGAATCATTATCACAGCCAGACACTTCAGTTTTCTTAACACCGGCTCAGTCAGGCGGTGACAATGATGGATTGCAAGTACAGCTAGATATAGGGAGAGAATAAGCAGGCATAAAAGCTGACGTTGTAGTTTTAATTAATTATGCGTTGGCCAAAATTTTTGCTATAGTCTGTTAAGTTTAAATTAGTAAGGTCAACAAGTTCGTAGTAAGCACTTTAGTCTGGAAGTTTCTAAGCACTAAAGTGCTTACTACGAACTTTTCATTACTAGGTTAGACATTGTACTAGGCACAATTCTGAAATTATTTCCAGATCATTTTTACTCTTGTTTTTTTACTTAAATCAAAACAGCTTTATCGAACAGAATTCAGGAGTCAGGAGTCAGAATTCAGTATGAATTCTGTACGACTGGTGGATGAATTTAGGGGTTTAAGACCCCCGCTAAATGAAGATTTAGCAGTCTACAA
The DNA here is from genome assembly GCA_015206945.1 of Nostocales cyanobacterium LEGE 12452. Lineage (GTDB taxonomy): Bacteria > Cyanobacteriota > Cyanobacteriia > Cyanobacteriales > Nostocaceae > Nostoc. Next base: position 12,458 of record JADEXV010000200.1, read on the forward strand.
TGAGTGGCGGGTCTGAATCCCCCACTCATTGATTCTGACTCCTGAATTCTGACTCCTGAATTCTGACTCCTGAATTCTTCTTCAATAGAAAACATCGTTCAGACAACGGCAGTTTTAGCCAATCGTACTGCCTCCTCTAGCAGAATAAAATTTTGCACCTGACTCAATCCGCCTTCTTGAGTCGATAATTATGCAATCGTTTTGCAGTAAAATTAATCGTCAAGATAAGAGGAGGGCTTTGCGATGACTCGAGTCATCATTGTGCGCCACGGTCAAAGCGGTTATAACACCGAGCGGCGTATCCAAGGACGCACTGATGCGTCAACATTAACCGAAAAAGGTCGTAATGATGCAAGTCTAGTAGGCAAAGCCCTCAGCAATATCTTATTTAATGCGATTTACAGCAGTCCTTTACAACGAGCAAAACACACAGCAGATATTATTCATAGTGAGTTAGCTACTCATGCTAAACAATCTGCTGTAGTTCAAGTTTCTGATTTGCTGCTAGAAATCGACCTACCTTTATGGGAAGCATTGCTGACTGCTGAAGTCAAGCAAAAATTTGCCGAAGACTACCGCACTTGGCATCAACACCCCGACGAACTGCGGATGCTGCTTAATGATCCAGAAGGAACAAGAGAACATTTTCCCGTTCTTGCTTTATACGAACAAGCACGGCAGTTTTGGCAAGAAACTTTGTCTCAGCATCAAGGCGAAACTATTCTCATTGTGGGGCATAACGGAATTAATCGCGCCTTGATTAGCACAGCATTAGCAATTCCTCCCAGTCGCTACCATTCAATACAGCAATCTAACTGTGGCATCACCGTATTAAATTTTGCTGGAGGATTGGGCGAACCAGTCCAGCTAGAATCCTTAAATCAGACGCAACACACGGGAGAAACTCTACCCTCATTGCGACCGGATCATCAAGGAGTACGATTGTTACTAGTGCGTCACGGTGAAACCGACTGGAATCGCCAAACCAGGTTTCAAGGACAAATTGATGTCCCCCTCAACGACAACGGTAGACAACAGTCGCAAAAAGCAGGTGAATTTCTTCAAGACGTAGACATTGATTTTGCTGTAAGTAGCACCATGCTGCGTCCTAAAGAAACAGCAGAGATTATCTTAAAACGACATCCGAATGTAAAGTTAGAATTGCAAGATGGTTTAAGAGAAATCAGTCATGGTCTCTGGGAAGGAAAATTAGAAACAGAGATAGAGCAAGAGTTTCCGGGAGAGTTGCAGCGATGGCGGCTGATACCAACGCAAGTGCAAATGCCTGAAGGAGAAAACTTGCAACAGGTATGGGAGCGCAGTGTTGCAGCTTGGCAATCAATTTTGCAAGCAGCATCAAATAATCAATCCAAAACTGTATTAGTAGTAGCTCATGACGCTACTAACAAAACCTTGCTTTGTCACATTCTGGGTTTATCGCTGGAAAACTTCTGGAGTTTTCGCCAGGGTAATGGTGCAGTCAGTGTTATCGACTACCCTGCTGGCATCGATGGTTTACCAGTACTGCAAGCGATGAATATCACTTATCACTTTGGTGGAGGTGTACTAGATAAAACAGCAGCCGGAGCGTTGTGAGTGAGGAGTGCTGAGTGCTGAGTGCTGAGTGCTGAGTGCTGAGTGAGGAGTTAGGAGTTAGAAGGAGTCAGGAGTGAGGAATAAAGTTAGAAGCGATGACTGAAGAAGAAATAATTCATAAGTAGCTAGACGTAAATAAATTAAAGTTTGTAGTCAGGACTTTAGTCCTAATAATCCTTGCTTTGAGCGATGAATCGCTCACTACGAACTAGGATTTTACTTTATGTTTAATTATGCCTACCTACTTAACTCCTAACTCATAACTAAAAACTTTTATGACTGAACTGCTGCAAAAAGTACGAGTGATTGACCCTGTTTCTGAAATCGACGAACTCTTTGATGTGCTGATTGCTGATGGTTATATCCGAGAAGTGGCTTCGCACATTTCTGACATCGCTTCCGACACTCAAATCAGAGATTGTCAAGGATTAGTTCTCGGCCCTGGATTAGTGGATTTGTATAGCCACTCTGGTGAACCTGGCTTTGAAGAACGAGAAACCCTCTTGTCTTTCTTACAAGCTGCTGCTGCTGGCGGCTTTACTAGAGTTAGCATTTTACCTGATACATCCCCAGTTATTGATAACCCTGCGCTTGTGGCACAGTTGCAGCAGAAGAGGGCAGAGGGGCAGAGGGGCAGCACTTCGGCTACGCTCAGTGACCGAGGAGCAGAGGGGCAGAGGGGCAGAGCT
>JADEXV010000201.1 GCA_015206945.1 Nostocales cyanobacterium LEGE 12452
GAGCTAAACCTCGTCTATAATATAAATTAATATCATTATTATTAATTTCTAACGCTTGAGTGTAATTAATAATAGCATTTGTATATTCTCCTTTTTCGAAATATTCATCACCCCTTTTTATATAAAGTAGATTTAACTCTTCATCACTATATTCAGGTTTAAAAGAAGATTTTAACACCTGATTAATAGTTGACTTCAATGAAATTTCCTGTTTCGGGAGATATTTATAAATAGGTGGTTGTTGTCGAGAAGAATTATTTATCGAAGATTGTAACTGTTCTAGATAGCACCATAAACCACCACCATATAGTAATTGTTCTATCCCAAAAGAAATTTTACCAGTCTTCAACTTAATCATCCGGGTTGGGAGAAAGCCAGCCAAAAAAAGATGATACTCAGATTGTGCTTCACTCACATCTTCTTGAATCAAAATGCAAACTACAACTGCATTTTTTTCAACTTCTTCAGAACTAATTGACCATCTAACTCTGTCAATGCGACCATGACGAGATTTCACCTCAATACCAATAGATGGGTCAGAAGTCAAGGTAAAATCTATATTACCATCGCCGCCAAATCGCTTTTCATAATCGACTTCGGTAATAAAATCAGCTAAACGTTCTTTGACAACTTCCTCACCTAACTTCCCTTTGAGATAGCTAAGAAAAACATCACGCACTGGTAAAACACGCTTATATTTTTCAGCCATCTGCCAGCAAAATTCCCGTAGTGCCTTTAATCTCTCTCCAGAAATTATAGTTAATTCACTATATTGACCTTCTGTTTCACAATGAAGCAGACAACCAGATGCTAACCTTTTAATAAAATCAGACTGTAGCGATCGCAGTAGTGTAATCCAGTCCATTTATATTTCTGCGAATCTTTTGATGAGATTATTCTATTAAAATATCCATTCGGCGTAAACCTTTTAATTAGCTTGGGTGATATTCCCAAAAATTGTTTACTATTTTGCAATAATTCTTAATTTAACTTAATATATTAAAATTGCCAGAGGGTGAGATGGGGTTAAAGCAAGTGTATTAAGATATAGCACCCTCTCTCAAACATCGCTGCTTTTTAGAGTCGAGTATGAGTGGTAATTTATTGATAGATTTGTCGAAGTTCTTCTAGATTATTCACAGTTTTGATACTGGTGAGAATAGCGCTTAATATCTCTACGTTCTGTATTTGGACAATCTCTGGTAATAATATAGTTAGCCCTTCGCTGCCAAATTTTAGTTCTAAACCCATTTCAATACCTTCAAGGAGTCCTTCTCTTTTTCCTTCTCTTTTTCCTTCCCGTTTTCCTTGTTCAATACCCCTTCTTTCTACGCTGGTAATATACGGCATTTTCTTTTCCTCCTCATATTGAGTTACTTCTTACCAAAAACTGTTCTCTAATTCTTCAGGTAATCTCATCACCCAATCGATAAACCGAAACAGGTTGATGATATCTTCGCGCTGATAACCTTTTTCGTAGAGTCGTTTCGTTAAATCAAGCTTCCAGCGTTTGCGGCTTTGGTCATCTTGGCGTGTTTCCTTTGCCTTCAAATGAGCCATCACTACTGTAGCAAATCGGTTAGAACTTGCTTCTAATTCCGTCCATTGTTGGCTATATTCAAGTAATTTAACAATGGAAAACTTGAATTTGACTTCGCAACCCCATAGTTCATCGCTAAATTGATTTGGTTTCCATGTGGGGCGATCGTCACCTAAGACGGCTAGACTAGCTATAGACCGATTGTAACGGTCAAACAGTCGGTAGTGGTAGACGTACATCCTCTGGGCAAAGTTGGTTTCTTCAGAACTTTGGACTTCCAGATGGACTAATACCTACCTTTCTTCGCCATTGCGTCGCCAGACTTGAACTAGTTTATCAACGAATCTTTGCCCTAATTCAGCATCTCGAACGACTTGTTGTAACTCTTTGTCCAGAAAAGTATAGCCTTGCTTCCAGTCTATTCCCTCCGCAGCTACAGGAAAGAAAAATTCAATGCACTCTTGAAAGTAGGTTTCTATAGCTTCTTTCCAAGGGCTGTCATATTCATCGTTAGACATTGGCAGGATTTACATTAGTTTTGAAGGTGCAGCCATGTCTGATTATGCCAGAGTTTTGAAGAGTTGCAAGAGTGCCATTAAGGATATAACAATAAACTCGCAATGTCCTATCCATAGGTAATGATTTTCTCGAACCAAGCAAATAGTATTAATTTATAGAAGATTCTTTCAAAGAATAATATTCTTTTTGTAATTCTTTCTACTGACTATGAACCAAACAATTCCATCCTCTTTAGACGTAATTAGCCAAATCGATTCGCTTTTAACAAGAGAACTTAGTGATGATGTGCGACAGCTAATTACTGAAGTTCGCAAAGATATTCTTGCTGATACACTGACTATAAAACCTTTACGTGAGTACTATAAGCGAATAGAAGAAGAATGGACAAACAACCCTCCTTTCTCTTCAGATTACACACATGAAATTAAAAATAAAGATTGTGAGCGATTCCTTGAGATAGTGAAATTATTCCATGATATGGAAGGTGAATGTTGTTGTATTGACAAACCATCTCAGTATGCCCAGCATCTTTTAATAGAATGGGTAGTTCGTAAACCTTTTATGAAAGGTTATCCAAAATATCAAAAGATAGATGAATACAAAACATCACTTAAAATTTGGTATAATAACGAACAAATGTCACACAGGAAGGGTATGAAACATAATTTAGCAAAGCCTTATATAGACTATCTCATAAAACAATTAGAACAATTAAATAATTCCTAGTATACCTAACAATTATTTATTACTGCTTGCTTGGCTAGGAATCCTCTTTTATGTTTGAATTACTTTCTTTTAGCACGACTCCCTGAGCCATTTCTTTTGCAACATCACTTGGCTCAGGATTTTTAATTTTATCCAATCTTTCTTGCAGGGAATTGATGGATGCAATTTTTCTTTTTTGTTTCTCTGATTCAGCTTGTTTAATTAAATTTAGCAATGTATAAAGAGCAATAATGTCCTCCTCAAGTTTTACTGCTACTTTCTTATCTATCTCTCTATTTTCAAGACTTAGATATTTTTTTTGTTCTTTTTTAGAATCAATTAGTTTTAGAATCCTATCTTCTTTTCCTATGTTTTTTATATGATATTCATTCACTAAATCGCTAACTACGATTTGTTCTTCGTGTGAAATTATGTCTGTATTTTTATTGTATAAAAGTTTATTTATGATGCCAAATATAATAGTTCCGCCAAGTATTCCACTAATAATTCCAACTGCTGCTGTTACTAGTAAAGTCATTTATTTTTATCCTACTAATTCATTCATAGTTTATGTTTATTAAATAAATACTATACTATTTAGTAGATATTAAATTACCGTTATTGATTAATTTAATATTGATTAAATTATCCGTGAAATAAAAGTTTCAAGTTGTTGTCGATAATTGTTAGGGAGATCCTTGAATATTTTTTGTATTGCGGTTATTTGTTCGTTCTCTAACAGATTTTTACTTTTATTGATCGCGAACCAATTTTCGTCAGTTAGTAAGGCTATTTCTGAACGACTGTGTTCAAAAAGAGCATTGGCTGCTTCTAGATTATTAATATTTTCGCTTAGTTCTGCTAAGATTCTAATTGCTCTTAAATGTTCATAAATTGCAGCTATACAACGATAAAATTTATCGTCTTGCTCTGCATCATATTTCAATTGTTCTGCTGATAATAATGCAGTTTTATATTCTAGCCATTTTTGTTGCCTTTTCATCGCTTCTGTTTCTAACCATATTATTTTATTAATTTTAGTAGATATTGAATCTATTATTTCTACTTTCAGATTTTCTTTTAATTGATTACTAACTATTATTTCCCTAATTACAACGCTTGCAGTGATAATACCAAAAAAACCTATAGCACCAGTTATAAAGTTCTGTTGCTGATTACCTAAAGTTTCTATTTTGGCCTTTAGCACTTCTAATTGAGAATTTAAAGTTGATATTTCACTCTGTAAATTATCGTATTTATCTTGAGTCTTGTCTGTTGGTGAATTTCTCTGTTGTTTATTAATAATTTTTTTTAGTTGGACATCCCTAATTTTTCCTTCTCTCTTCAGAGATTCTACATCTGTATTCAAGTTTTGCTTTGTAGGAGTGAACGTAGAAATCTGCACCCAGAGTAATCCTGCTAGAATCGCTGTCATTGAAATTAAAAATAATATTAATAATATGTTGTATTTTTTCATATTTTTCAACATTCACTCAATCCACTCATTTTTGTTCACTTGAAACTACTAAGACTTGCGGTGGCAATTCTTAGTAGTTTCAAGCCGTTTCAGACATTTTAACTATGATGCTCACTCATCTGCATAACCTTCTGTAGCAGTTCTGGTTCCTCAGCCATTGCTCTACGAATACGCTCAATCATGTAGAAAGCAGTATTCTTGTTAACCCCAATTTCTTTGGCGAGTTGACGCACACTAATGCCTCCTGCTGAATTCAGCACAAGTCGAATCGCTATAAACCACTTTTGTAATTCTATATAAGTCTTATGAAAAAGAGTACCAACTGTAACACTATATGAAGTAAAACATTCGTTACAGTGAAATCTGCGTTCACTCTTGTATGCTGTTGCTTTAGTTGACCCACAATATGGGCACTTTGGCTTTCCACCCCAGCGAATTTGCTCAAGTAGAGCCAGGCATTCTTCGTGATTTCGTGACATAGGTATTCTCAGAGTTATGAGAATAACCATGTCAAAAATTACTCTTTAATTTTCTAGCAATATGTATCAACCGTTAAGGAAAAACTAAGGTAATATTGCGATCGCAATTTTTATTTTTTCGTATAAAATCCCCTGCTCTTTACTTGCAGATTATGGTAGGGTTCTAAGAACAACTAGTAAGGGCTGCACCACATTGTTCTTCCCTTGTCAACCAACCCTTAACACCTTGATATTCTACCTGCGCCCAATCTCCCTGACAGCCTAACAATTTGACAGCCGTATTAGCAGGAATTCTTCTCAGTTTTTGGCTTTTTTGACTGCTACCAGCATAGAAATCTACGCCGTTAGTACCGTAGCCTCGCGTTGTTAAGCCTAACTTTGGCACGAATACCCATCCAGTTCCTTGAAAACCATTGCTAGCATTAGTAATCTGCACCCAATTTCCAGCAGCACCAATAACCTGAACTGTTTCGTTGATGGGTATTTGTCCTATAATTACGTTATTTGTACTTGCACCACTCCGCACGTTTAACCCTTGGGAATCTGTATCGGTGATGTAGGCAAAAATATCGCACTTTTGAGAATTACTTGATTTCGCTAAACTTATTTCACTAGCTATACCAGTATTGAGTATCACACTAATACAACTGAATGCCAATCCGATCGCTAACTTTGATGCTGGATTTTTCACTTTTTTTGTCATCATTTCTTCAAGTTTCTGGCATCAGTACTCAAGGCTGGAGTCTTATTGATATCTCCGAATCTACATCAACTTCAAGACGCGATAAATCGCGTCTCTACATTAGGGTTTTGTTGCTCTATCTAAATTGTATTGAGCTATAACAGGTTACTTCATATCATAGCCAAACAAATTCGGGTCTACTTCTCCTAACTGCAACTCTGCCAAACCATACTCCGCCCATCGTCTCTCTACCATCGCCGCCACATCTGGGTCGGATTCTAAAGGCGAACCCCATTCATGATTTGTTTCTGGCGGAATCTTTGTAGTCGCATCAATTCCCATGCGTCCGCCTAAGCCAATCTTCTCACTAGCAAAATCTAACGTATCAAAAGGTGTATTCGGCAAAATAAAGACATCGCGCACTGGGTCAACTTTAGAACTAATCGCCCAGACAACTTGACGCGGATCGCGAATATTTATGTCTTTATCCACCACAATTACAAATTTGGTGTATGTAAATTGTGGTAAAGCACTCCAAAACGCTAAAGCCGCCCGTCGCGCTTGTCCTGGATATGCTTTATCAATGGAAATAATCGCTGCTTTGTAACTCAAAGCTTCCATTGGCAGGAAGAAATCGACAATTTCTGATACTTGTTGGCGCAGTATGGGGGTATAGATGCGATTTAGTGCGATCGCCATCATCGCTTCTTCTTTGGGTGGACGACCGCTAAATGTTGTTAAGTAAATCGGATTTTTCCGGTGCGTCATACACTCAAAGCGTACCAACGGCGAATCTTCCACGCCGCCGTAATAACCCATGTGGTCGCCAAAAGGCCCATCTGGTAACACTTCCCCTGGTGTAATCGTTCCTTCTAAGACAAATTCGGAATCTGCGGGAACTTCCAAATCTACAGTTTTACACTTTGCCAACTGCACACCAGAACCGCCGTAAAGTCCAGCAAACAGCCATTCTGATAAATCTACAGGGATGGGTGTAGCTGCTGCCATAATAATTAAAGGATCTACACCAAGTGCGATCGCAACTTCTAATTTCTTCCCACGTTCGGCTGCTTTTCGCAAATGCCTCGCCCCACCCCGCACCGATAACCAGTGAACCGTCATCGTATTCTTGGATTGCAGTTGCAAGCGATACACACCTACATTTGGAGTACCCGTCTCACAATCCTTGGTAATTACTAATCCCAGCGTAATAATCTTGCCAGCATCACCAATATAAGGACGTATCAAAGGCAACTTATTTAAATCTAAATCATTACCTTGAAGCACAACTTGCTGACAAGCGGGGAAAAAGTCTCGTCCTGGTTTTGCCTTCACCACATCAAACAGCACCTTCCCAAAATCTATCGCCTGGGAAATCTTCTTTGGCGGTTTTGGCTGTTGCAGCATACTTAGTTTTTTCCCCAGAGTTTCCAACTCCTCTGGATGCTGCATATTCATCGCCCAGCAAATCCTTTCCACAGTTCCCATCAAATTCACCGCCACCGGGAAGGAAGCGCCTTTGACGTTTTCAAACAACAACCCTGGCCCACCTTTTTGCAGCATCCGGTTGGAAATCTCAGCAATTTCCAATTCTGGGTCAACTAAAGCTGAAATTCGCCGTAATTGCCCTCTTTCTTCCAAAATTTTAATGAATCCCCGCAAGTCTCTCGCCATTGTTCTAATAAAGCTAATTATTTAAGAAGTGTGAAGCGCTTTCTTATATTATGGGGCATTGGGGATTGGAAAGAGGCAGAGGGGCAGGGAGCAGATAGCAGAGGGGAAACAGGTAATCCCCTGCCCCCTCCTTGCCTTACTCCCTCATCTCCCCATTGGGGAAATTGTTGGTTTTAATTAGAAATTAACCTATTTAGTAACTTTTCTTAACTGTGTTTTTTAAAGTATTTAGTTATTGTATCTAGGGATACGCAATTATTTTTTACAAATAAGCGCTAACCCAATCAAACATGGCCAGAATATACTATACCTTCCTGGCAGGTGGCCTTGTTATATAGCCTCTGCTGGGATTATTTTTTAGAAGCTTGGGTTGTACCTTGCTTTTAGATTTTTCCGAATTTTTGTGAGTTTGCGTTAGCGTTGACTTATTCCCTAGCTCTAAAAAGTGTGAGATATTCAAGTAATAATGTTGACTTTACCAGTGTCAATATCGTAACAAGCACCAACAATTTTTAGTTTACCTTCACCGAGTAATTTAGCTAAAATAGTTGAGCTTTCTTGCAATTTTTCAGTCTGATACTGAATGTTGGCTATAACTGCATCTTGCATATTATCACCAGTTCGGAACTTTATCCTTTCTACAGATGGTTTGATGCCCTCAATAATCAAACCAATTCTGCCAGGAAGTGGTTCGTTTTTGATTGCTTCTGCTACTGCACCACATCTTCTATGACCCAAAACCATAATCAACTGCGAACCCAATACTGCTGTAGAGTATTCCAGACTACCTATAACCGTGTCACTGACAACATTACCCGCAACTCGCACAACAAATAAATCTCCAAGTCCTTGATCGAAGACAATTTCGGCAGGTACTCTAGAATCTGCACAGCCCAATATGGCAGCAAAGGGATACTGAGCTTTCGCAACTGATCGTAGGTGTTCTAGTGATTGATCGGGATATTGACGTTTTTGATCAATAAATCTTTGATTACCATCAAGCAATTGTTTGATGGCTTCATTTGGACTGATTGAATTAGGGTTAACTGGGTGAATATCAGCAACAGCAGTTTGCTCTGTATTCCAAAAGCTATCGCCAAAAGTAGTAGCTGCAATACCTACGACACTGGCGAATTTCAAGAAATTACGTCGCCCGACAAATCCATTAATTCGACTCATCAATCTACCTGACAACAACAAAGCTGTTCCCAAGAAGATATCAGGCTTAAATAAGATGCAAGAGTACCTGATTACACGGTTTAAGAGTAATTTAATATTCGCATGATTTAGAGTGATTAAAATCTAATACAGTTCAGTTAGCGCCAAAAGTCTTAAACTGTATAAGTTGGGTAGCTACTTCGCCCTTGCGGTTTCTCGAATTAAAACAAGTGGCGTTTGAGTAACGAAACCAAACAATCCAGTCTGCGTTAGCGAGAAAAGCAGATGAACAAGCGATAGAAGATAGTCGTTAAAGTGCCTTTATAACTCTTTTTCTAAATTAGAGTAATCAATAAAGTTATGAGTTTTCTAAAAATCTTTGTACTTGGCTTTGAGACTTAGATTGTGTACTTAACTCACTTGAAATCTTCTGAAAATAGAGGGATATTATCTTTCAACCTATTAGTCAGTATTCAGACGATACTCTTAGCTATTTAAGAGGATGTTTGAAAAGTATCGGGTGAATAGAATTCGGTAATACACAAACTCTCGTCCACCTTCGTAGACTAATCCAAAACAAGGGTTTTGTCTGTGTAGCCGCGATTTCCAATTGCCGAGGTAGTGATAAATTAGACTTTTCAAACAACCCCTAAAAGCGTAAGCGTAGCTAGTCTCGTGTTTGATTGCTGATTCACTCAGGCACAAAGCTCTGTTCTGACATTCATTTTCAAAAGTTTGTGGTTGACTGAAATTGGTTCTCTGACTAATGATGTATTGTTTCTAGTCAAATTTAAAGTACTTTTATCTAAACTCAGGTTAGGCATCTCTTGCCAGCAGTGACGGCAGAACCAGTAGGTTTCTTGTAAACGAATGTGACGAAGCATTTGGTTGGAGCAGCAAGGGCAGTTTGTCATAGTATTGTTGTTTTATTAAAAAAAGTTAAACACAAAGGAGTAGTTCGCTCTTGGCTTCACTACCAATAGCTTTAATTTATAAACAGAAAATAAAGAACTAATAAAGAAATGAAAGCAGTGAAAAAACTTTAGAAAATATTAACAATTACTTGATTAAGGTAGGGTGGCAAGAACCGCAGGCATCGCTCACTCCCCAGTATTTCTCGGTTAAGGGGCAAAAAGGAAAGAAAAACCTTGTAACCCAAACCCAGTAACCTTTTCCCATTAAAAATGCCTCACTGAGAAGTATTGTCTCACTCTCTAAGACAGTCTATTTATACAAGAACGATTACGCCCGTTTGCTTTGGCTTGATAAAGGGCTTGATCTGCTGCCTCAATCAAATCTAAAGGAACCATATTAGATGTCGGAATCACTGTGGCAATTCCGATACTCAAGGTGACGCGGTGCCTTACAGGCGATGCCGCATGGGGAATATTTAGCTGTTCTATAGCTTTATGAATTTCTTGGGCAACGTGAAAAGCCCCATCACTAGCAGTATTAGGCAAGATGACAACAAACTCTTCTCCGCCATAACGAGCAGCTAAATCTCTAGAACGTTTGACACTTTGTTTTAAAGCTTGGGCAATAAAGCGCAAACAATCATCTCCGGTCGCATGACCATAAGTATCGTTATATTGTTTAAAATAATCAATGTCGCATAAAAGTAGTGAGACAAAACCTTGTTCTCGTAAAAGATATTGCCAGACAGAATTAAGCTTAAGATCAAAACATCGGCGATTGGCGATTTGAGTTAATTCATCTACCATTACCATATTTTCAAGCTGCTGGTTGGCACGCTGCAATTGTTGATAAAGTTCTGATTGCTGAATAGCGATCGCTACTTGTGTTGCCAATTGCTGAAGCAGTTCGCTTGCCCAAGGTTGCCACTGACGCGGGGCGCTGCAATGATGAGCAACCAAAAGACCCCAAAGGCGATCGCCTTGTAAAATTGGTACAACTAGCTTGGCTCTGACTTGCAACTTTTCCAATAACTCTACATGACAAGGGGCAAATCCAGCGGTGTAGATGTCTGGAGTAACTCTGAGCGTACTTTCTTGATAAGACTTTCCCTGTATTTTTACAAAATAACTGTCTGTAATTTCCATATTCAAAATCGATTGCCAACCTGCTGCTATAGACTCCGTGACAATCACACCACTCCAATCACGATTAAAGCGATAGATGATGACGCGATCGGTTTGCAGAAAATGTCGGACTTCAGCAACAGTTGTGTTTAAGATTTCATTCAAGTCTAAAGACCTACGGATATGTTGAGCGATCGCATAGACCATGCGTTCCCGTTCTGTTTGCTGTTGCAGGGCAATTTGTGCCTGTTTGCGGTCTGTGATATCTGTAAATGATGTCACCACCGCAGATGGTTTTGATTCATCGGATTCAAACAGTGGCTGAGAATTGATTGAAATCCAAGTCAAACTGCCATCAGGTTTATGAACTCCCATAATCACGTTAAATTGGGGTTGTCCGGTGCGTAAGGTGACAATGGCGGGGTGAGTTTCACCTGGAAAAGAAGTACCATCTTCATGAATAGCTCGCCATAGCAAAGCGATGGAAGTTCGCCCCATCATTTGATCGGCTCTTAACCCTAAAATTCTTTCGGCACTGTCATTACAGGTGGTAATTCGCCCATCAGATTGCTGTAGGACAATACCTTCTGCCATCGCTGTAATTACAGAACGATAGCGTTGTTCGCTTTCTCGCAGCGCTTCTTCCATACGCTTGCGTTCAGTAATATCAGTATGAGTTCCTAGCATTCGTAGGGGAAAACCATTCTTGGCGCGACTCGAAACTTGACCCCGATCTAGAATCCACTTGTAGGTTCCATCCTTGCACTTAATCCGATATTCACTGACATATTGTTGGGTTTCACCGGACAAATGCTTGCTAATCTCCTCGTAAACCCTCGCCTTATCATCGGAGTGAACCCGTTGTTCCCATTCACTGAGGGTAGTTCCAATTTCATGCTCTGCAAACCCTAACATTTCTTTCCATCGCCGGGAAAAAAAGACTTCGTTAGTTTCAGCATTCAAATCCCAAACTCCGTCGCCATTTCCTTCCAAGGCATACTGCCATCTTTCTTCACTGGTTTTGAGTGCGGCTTCGATTTGTTTACGTGAGGTGATGTCTTCAAAAATGTATAACCGCCCAAAGTATCGATCCTGAATATCCCGAATTTGACTGGAAAAGCGGCGAATCGTTCGCCCATCGACAAATAAAATCTCATCCTCAATCGTGCAACGATTTTCTTCAGACTGCAACGGTTTATAAGATTCGACAAATGCCGATACATCGACAACTGAAGATATACAATCAGGAATAATCTGATTATTTTTTAAAGCACCCAAACGCATTTGGTCTTCTAGATGTTCGATGCCCCAAATTTTACAGAAATGGTGATTTAAATAGAGGATTTCATCAGTACGATTGTCAACAACAAAAAATCCTAGCAAAGAAGTTTCAGTCATAGAACGCAGCAAAGCTTCCCGCCAGCGCAATTCTGATTCTGTACGTTGGTGTTCTTGTAGTGCAGCTTGTTGCTTGGTAATATTCTTTTCGTTGACGAGGATGATGGAGTTACCCGTTACTGGATCTCGCGTAGATCGTATATCCATCCCATGCCATTGAATCCCTTCAGCGGTGAACACCTGAGCCTCTATGCTGAACACCTCACCGAAATTAATCGCTTTGATAGCTTGTTGTCCAATACTCTTGTCAACAAAGTGACTCAGGAAAATATTCTCAGCTGACGATTTAGGGTACAGGGTATCCCGATAACAGCGGAGGGCTGCCGGGTTTTGCATCAAAGGTACACCATCCATCGTGTAAAGGGAGACGATCGCTGTGGTGTGACGTAGGGCTTCAATCGATCTAAGTGTTTCTTGATCGATCTGATTGATAACTTCTGTTGATCCTTCAACCAGCATCGCCATTCGCCCTTCTTCAATTTGAATTCCAGAAAAGATGCAGCGCAGAGAAACAGGTTTTCCTTCTGGGTAAAATGTCCAGTTTTCAGTGATGGTTTTCCCTTGCTGAAATTCTTGCAAATAGCTTTGCATTCGAGTGTGAGTAAACTGGGAAACATCACTGAAGTTGCGATTGAGCAATTCTTCTCGACTTTCAGCATTCCAAATATGCAGAGCGGATTGATTCGCCCACCACATCTGCAAGTTTTGAATATCATAAATCCAAACTGGAGTTTGTAATCGGTCAAATGCAGTCAATTCTGCAACTGATATATTTTTTGGCAATGCTGTTCTTGTGATAATGGAACCTCTAAAATTCTGATACAGAGTTCTTTTGATTGACCTCAACTTCAACTTTGGCTGAACTGTCAAATTTTTCAGGTTTTGATTGAGTTTCAGCGTTAGTTTTTGGCAGGATGTAGCTCTTTGCTGATGGCGTTCTGCTTCCCCAAGAGCAATTCCTAGCTCTGCGGCTATCAGTTGGAAATACTCAATTTCTAAAGAACTCCATTGACGTGAGCCACTACACTGGTGAGCAATTACTAAGCCCCATAAATGAGGATATGTACCAGAAACTCCATCAATTTCTTGATTATTGACTAAAATTGGTACTACTAAATTAGCTCGAATCTGCAAGTCTGTTAAGAGTTTTTTGTAACAAGGGTCAAGAGTTGTAGTATGAATATCTTCAACAATACCAACGCTTCCATCTCGATATCGCTCTACCCATGTCGCATTGAAGCAAGGATCGTAAATTAATTGCCCTAGAATTGGTTTCCATCCATTACTTACAGACTCTTCTGCGATGACTCCATCTCCATCCGGCAAAAAACGATAGATAATGGCGCGATCGCTTTCTAATGTTGTTCTAACTTCGCTGACAATAATCTTGAGAATTTCACTCACTTCAAGTGACTGATGAATTTGATCCGCCAGCATCCTAATTCGATCGAGGATTTGCTTTAAATCAATTTCAGAACCCGATAGACGATTGAAGAGCATAGCAATAATCTATGTATATGCACTTAGCTAGATGTAAAAGTTTTCTCTAGTATTTAATTCTATGCCAAATTCCCTAAAACGTTAAGTTAAATTCAAGCTTAAACTTGATATAGCAATCCGAATTGAAACGTGAGAAAATGCATAGGCAGAAAGTAAGTATCTATAAGTATTTTAGCGATTTTCTTTCTTACGAATGATTTAGGATTACTATAGTTGGTAATAACTTCAAATCAAACCAATTGCTCAAAGGCTAAACCTTGATATTTATACTTCAATTTATAGGAATTTTCATTTCCATGAGATACACGCTAGGGATGCACAGCTAGCTGTGCATCCCTAAGAAATTCTTTTTACTTTAAGTAATTGCAAATCCTGCTATATATTGGATGTTTGTAAGAATTCAGGAGTCAGGAGCCAGGAGCCAGAATAATTGTAAAATCAAGCGTGTAATAACTTCTTGATTTTATTAAACTTATTAAGTTTAGGTATCAAAGTCTTCTTAATTCTGACTTCTGACTTCTGGATTCTGAATTCTGAATTCTGAATTCTGAATTCTGAATTCTGAATTCTTACGGATGTTTTACCCATTCTTATTTAATCTTTTAGTCAAGTAAAATCCCAACCCAGCAATTGAGCAACCTGAGCCGGGAGGGTAACTGGATTAAAGGGTTTGGGAATTACACCTGCGACTTGATACTGTCGCAAAATTTGCGAATCCAACCATCGCGCTTTTGCACTGAGCAACACTACAGGAATAGCTTGAGTTTCTGGATGATTTCTTAGTTTATTCATAAACTCAAAACTAGCCAGATCGCGGATTGAGATATCTAATACAATCGCATCAGGAGTATGGTGTACTGCATTCTGCAATCCTTCTAATGGAGAATCTGCTGTCACCACATTCCAACCAGCTAAATCTTGGAGGCAAAATTTTACTATCTCACGAACATGCAGTTCATCATCAATGAGCAATATCGTTTTGCCGATTATATTTACCTCCTCTAGCATGTTCATTTTATTTCATATACCTTTCTTAGTTACAGATAAAAGTGTTTTTATCTGTAATCAAAAAAAATACATTACAAAAATAAAAAACTAATAAAGATATAGATTTTGTTACAAAACTTAACTATTAATCGTCCCACCCCAGAATCTCACTAACTTCGTTGCAAATAGAGGTGGGTTCAAAAGGTTTGGTGATAATCCCAGCAATTCCCATTTGGGCGAAACGGGCGCGATCGCTCCCTTGGACTTTCGCTGTTAACAAAATCACTGGTATAGTGTCAGTTTCTGAATTCGCCTGAAGTTTTTCGTAGACTGCAAATCCATCCATGTCAGGCATAGAGACATCAAGTAGAATGGCATCAATAGGTTCCGTCTGGGCGATTTTTAATCCTTCTGACCCTGATGCAGCTGTCAGGGTGTCCCATTCTCCCAAGTCTTCTAAACAAGCTTGCACTAATTCGCGGATTCGTTCTTCATCATCTACAATTAACAATTTTTTAGTCATTTGTCATTTGTCATTTGTCATTTATTGTTCTCCCCTGCTCCCCTGCTCCCCTGCTC
>JADEXV010000202.1 GCA_015206945.1 Nostocales cyanobacterium LEGE 12452
ATATAAAACAGGTTTTATACCTGGCTTTGAAACGCGAGCTTGTGTACTTTACTAACTTGAAATTCGCAATAAACTTTTTATATGTCTAGATATTTTGTCGATCGCATTAGATGCATCTTTCGTCAGAATCACGGCTTTACGTCAAACAAACTCATCTCCAAAAAATCTCTGGATTAATACTACGTGAGTTCGACGGATTAAAAAAAATACCAAAGATAGAGATAATTAAGTTTGTAGGGTAGATATCAAAGATTTTTGAAAATGATAAGTAAGTCGGCACAATAAAACCAAACTTTGTAAACAAAAGTAAACAAGACTCAAACCCCTTTTCCTCCTGCTTCTGCCCGATCGCAAGATAATTATTTAAGCCAACCTACTTAAGTCTCTGACTTTGTATCTTAAATCTGATGTTGAGAAGCAAAGTAATCCTGACAAATGAGGGAGTGTCGAACCTAATTAAAATTAATTATGCTCAATTACTTAGCAAACTCACTCTTTGACACTCCAGGCAATTCAACACTATCACCCGGCTTTGAAGGCCATCTAACAGTCAGAATAGTGCAGTCGGACTCAGCAACCCACCAATGGGACACACCTGCACACCAAAGAACATAATCACCTTCACGAGATAATAAAATTTCTCTATCTTCAAATTGCAGGCGAAACTCTCCGTGAATGAGAATTGAAAGCGTCGCAGCTTGGTTATTTACTGCCCATTCAGTTCTACTTTCACCTGCTTTGTGAACAGCCCATTTTACTTCTAGCATTTCCGTGGAACGCGGATCGTCTTCAGGGGTGATAAAGTGACCCATGAACCATCCCCAACGATTTACACCTTCAACGCCTGCGTTTCCATAAACAACTTTAGGCTGCATCACTTAACTCCAAAGAAGGAACCAAAATTTTTCCGGTGTAACCTGCTTGCTTGTATTGTTCAAGAACATGGGTTGCAATATCTTTGCTCTGGCCTGATTTAACCAAAGCAACACAAGCACCGCCAAAACCAGCACCTGTCAGCCTTGCACCAAACACTCCTTCTGTTTTCTGCAAAATCTCTACTAATGTATCCAGTGCAGGTAAAGACACTTCGTAATCATCTCTCAAACTGGCGTGGGATGCGTTCATCAATTCGCCAAAGCGCTCAGATGTTACTCCTTGCAATACTTCTAAGACGCGGTTATCTTCTGTAACCACATGACGGGCACGACGGCGTAGAGGTTCGGGGAGTTTTTCTGTTACTTTAACATCAGTAATATCTCGTAGTGCCTTAACTCCTAGCGATCGCGCCGCCTCTTCACACTCAGCCCGGCGCTGGTTATAACCGCTAGTGGCAAGGGTGCGGGGTACGCCGCTATCAATAACCAAAATCTCTGCATTCTCAGGCAAAGGCATCACCCGGCGTTCTAAAGTCCGAGTATCTAAAAACAAGATATGTTCAGTATCAGCCAAGCTAGAAGCCATCTGATCCATGATGCCGCACTGTACGCCAGCATAGTGAATTTCTGCTTGCTGGGCAAATTGGGCAATTTCAACGTCATCAATGGGAAGGTTGAGAAGTTGGCGTAATGCCCGCAGTGTTGCCACTTCCAAAGCCGCGCTACTAGACAAACCCGAACCCATCGGAACCGATGATGTGACGTATACAGAAAGCGATGGTATTATATATCCTGCTTTTTGCAAAACCTCAATACAGCCAAAAATATAACTGGCGAATCCAGACGGGGAATGGTTTATATCTAAAATGCTCACTTGCTCGTCGAGATTTTCCGAGTAAAAGTGATGATGGCCATCGCTACTCAAACCTAGCTCTACCGTCGTAGATTGAGGAATCGCAGTTGGCAGAACAAAACCATCGTTATAGTCAGTATGTTCGCCGAGTAAATTTACTCTTCCTGGCGCACTGGCTTGAGTTTCAGGTGGTTTACCGAATACTTGTTGAAAATCCATAATTTTTAATTGTACAAAGGTACAGGGCGTAACCTTCCTTCTACCTCAACATTAGGAAAATTTGGATCGAAAGTCAGATTTTCCAACTTTCCATCCTTGAGAATCACAAAAGTATCTTCAATCTTTGCCCCTGCTAAACTAGGGTTCCAAGCAAGAGCAATACCTTCTGTCAAAGTATCAGTAGTAGTTGGATTGGCGACGATTTCTCGCGCTAGATATCCAGTGGTTCCTCCTTGGTGATGTTCGCGGATCGCATTAGGAAATCCATGCTGCTCGTAAGCCTGAGCTAGGGCGTGATAAACTGCATCGATAGTCGTTCCGGGTTGGCACAAATTTAAAACTACTGCTTCTATTTCGCGCACATGGGAATGTAATTCCGCCCGTTCGTCTGAAAGTTTACCAAAACAAACAAATCGAGTCAGATTTGCATACAAACCGTAACCTCTAGCGCAAAACACCAGCATCGCTTGCTGTCCAATCTGTTCTCCGGTAGCTGTAGCATGACGGTATAGCGGTAAACGCCTCTCACCTGCTACCAGTGTCAGCGCTGGATGCAACCCTTTCGCCCATAACGCCTCTGCACCTGCACCCGCTAACTGATATTCTGTCCAAGTTGGCTTGGCGGCTTTGAGTACCTCTGTCATTGCCTGACTAGCTTTTTGCCCGACTTGACGATATCGCTCTAGCTCACTTGACATCATTACCCGTTTATGGTTTTGCAGAGTTGGGGGTAACGGTTTTTCTAAATTGGAGATGGGGCGATCGCTAATTACTTTTCCACCCCTAGTTACATCACGAACAAAAGACTCACGGGCAGCATAATCAGCCCAAGGGTTGACATACACTTTAAAATTAGCAGGCAGTTCTTCATCCTTAAGACGCTGCGCTTCAATTTCATCCGTCAATACCCAAGCCTCGTCTGTAGTTACTAATACTTCTGCTACGCCAGTTTCAGCAGTAAGTAGCACGGTATTAGAAGCACCAGCCGTTGCCCAAGCAAACCAGTCTGTACCACGCAAACGCAAGCCTTGCACTTCAGATTCACGCAAGGTTTGCCCGATTAATTCGAGCTTTTTGGAGACTTCCTCGTTCATAGAAAATTAGTAACCACAGATGAATACAGATAATTATGAGATTTATCTGTGTTTATATGCGTATGTCTGTGGTTTGAGAAAAACGTGCCTACGGTATTATATCGAGTTTGGCATTTCAATATTTACAACCACTACTGATAATCCCTTCGCTTTCTTCTCTGGTAAAGCATCATTAGCAAATATACTCACTTCGCCCAATTGATAATTTTCTAAAAACTCAAAAATTTAAATTTAATCCAGTTGTTTAGAAAAGTGTATTTGTAATTACAGATCAACTTCACATCGACTAACCTCTCTAGGCGAATGGCACATTGAGCCAAGGTAGTTCTCAAGAACGATGTAATCGTTAGTAAATTTTTGAAATTATAAAAGCGCAGTAGCTACAAAGACATCAAAAAAAGCCCATGAAATCCCAAGAGACTCAAGACGAAATAACAGAGAATCATGTTCCCCTGCCAGAGAACCCACCTAACGACATGAATGCTCAAGAACCTGATAAATCTGAGCCTATGACTCAGGTACAAAAGGATAATGTAATCACCAACCAGGACTTACCCAATCCACTAGCTCGCTATGGGTTTACTGTAGTTATATTGGCTACTTTCTTATTTGTTGTCGCCCTTTACTACGGAATTATTAACCCCTGACTAATTCACCTAATTTAGTCCCACAAAAATTAGAAATCCTTGGTATCAGAGCTTACCAATAGGTAGATAAACTTGAGCTTTATTTTTTTATTTTGCTAAAAAAATTATACAAAACATTAAGCTCATCTTAATCAAAAAATTAGTAGCTTTGAGACTGTATTTAAGACTACAAGTTCATTTAATACAAATATCATCCGATAGTTAGATGGAAATAGTAGTCATTAATTAGTTTATTACTTCTATGGAAATGAATTGCATCATCCCGCCTAATGATGTGAGTCTAAGAATTAAGCCTGTTTTATCCTCAATACTCATCAGCTTTTGCTATTTAGATTGACCTCCAATCCAAGGCTGAAAGGGTGCTGATTCAATTGTAAAAAGTTGCTGACTCGTTATAACTAGCAACTTGGATTAGCGTTTAAGGAGATGTAATTAAATTGCATGGCCACAAAATATCCTAAATTTAACCAGGATCTCGCACAAGACCCGACTACACGTCGGATCTGGTATGCGATGGCAACAGGAAATGATTTTGAAAGCCATGATGGCATGACCGAGGAAAATCTTTACCAAAAGATTTTCGCTACTCACTTCGGTCACGTGGCAATCATATTTCTGTGGGCATCTAGTTTATTGTTCCACGTAGCTTGGCAAGGTAATTTTGAACAATGGATTAAAGATCCGCTGCATATTCGTCCAATCGCCCACGCGATTTGGGACCCTCATTTTGGTAAAGCAGCAATAGAAGCTTTTACCCAAGGGGGCGCTACTAATCCTGTTAACATTGCTTACTCTGGTGTCTACCACTGGTGGTACACCATTGGGATGCGGACGAATAATGACCTCTACCAAGGTTCAGTGTTCTTGTTGCTGTTAGCTGCATTATTTTTGTTTGCTGGTTGGCTGCACTTGCAACCCAAGTATCGTCCCAGCTTGGCTTGGTTCAAGAGTGCTGAACCTCGTCTGAATCACCACTTAGCAGGTTTGTTTGGCGTTAGCTCTCTAGCTTGGGCTGGACATCTTATTCACGTTGCCATTCCCGAATCTCGCGGTCAGCATGTTGGTTGGAATAATTTTCTGACTACCTTGCCGCACCCAGCAGGTTTAGCACCTTTCTGGAGGGGTGACTGGGGTGTATATGCTCAGAATGCTGATACGTCAGGGCATCTGTTTGGTACATCTCAAGGCGCAGGGACGGCTATTCTGACTTTTTTGGGTGGCTTCCATCCCCAGACTGAATCGCTATGGTTGACCGATATGGCTCATCACCATTTAGCGATCGCAGTTATCTTTATTGTTGCCGGTCACATGTACCGGACTAACTTCGGGATTGGTCACAGCATCAAAGAGATGCTCAACTCCAGAAAATTCTTTGGCATCCAAACTGAAGGTCAGTTCAACTTACCGCACCAAGGGCTGTACGACACCTATAACAACTCGCTGCACTTCCAGTTATCTATACACTTGGCAGCGCTGGGTACTGCTGCATCGTTAGTGGCACAGCACATGTACTCGCTGCCTCCTTACGCTTTCATCGGTAAGGACTACACAACACAGGCGGCATTGTACACTCATCACCAGTACATCGCTGGGTTCTTGATGATTGGTGCATTCGCCCATGCCGGCATCTTCTGGGTTCGGGATTACGACCCAGAGCAAAACAAAGGTAACGTCCTGGAGCGCGTACTTCAGCATAAAGAGGCGATTATTTCTCACCTGAGTTGGGTATCGTTATTCTTAGGCTTCCACACTTTGGGGTTATACGTCCACAACGATGTTGTAGTTGCTTTTGGCACTCCTGAAAAGCAAATTTTGATTGAGCCAGTGTTTGCTCAATTCATCCAATCTGCTCACGGTAAACTACTGTATGGCATGGATGCTTTACTATCTAACCCAGATAGCATCGCCTATACAGCTTGGCCTAACTACGCTAACGTCTGGTTGCCAAACTGGACAGCAGCGATCAACTCCGGCACTAACTCCTTGTTCTTGACGATTGGGCCTGGTGATTTCTTGGTTCACCATGCGATCGCTTTAGGTTTGCACACCACCACCTTAATTTGTGTCAAGGGCGCATTGGATGCTCGTGGTACCAAATTGATGCCTGATAAAAAAGACTTCGGCTTCACCTTCCCCTGCGATGGGCCAGGTCGGGGCGGTACTTGCCAAACTTCTTCTTGGGAACAGTCTTTTTATCTCGCCATGTTCTGGATGCTGAATCTCCTTGGCTGGGTAACTTTCTATTGGCATTGGAAGCATCTAGGCGTTTGGCAAGGTAACGTCGCTCAGTTCAATGAGAACTCTACATACCTGATGGGTTGGTTCCGTGATTACCTCTGGGCTAACTCCGCTCAGTTGATTAACGGTTATAACCCCTACGGCACAAATAATTTGTCTGTCTGGGCTTGGATGTTCCTCTTTGGACACCTGGTTTGGGCAACCGGTTTCATGTTCTTGATTAGCTGGCGTGGGTACTGGCAAGAGTTAATTGAAACTCTAGTCTGGGCACACGAACGTACTCCCTTAGCTAACTTAGTTCGTTGGAAAGATAAGCCAGTTGCTCTGTCTATTGTCCAAGGTTGGTTAGTAGGCCTAGCTCACTTCACAGTTGGCTACATCCTTACATACGGAGCATTCCTCATAGCCTCAACCGCTAGTAAATTTGGTTGAAACCTATAAAAAGCTTCTGACCTTAGCCATCATCCCCCTTTATACCGTTAGGTGAAAGGGGGATTTTTGTATATCAAAAGCACCCGATATCGCTTGTTAATTAGCTGGTTGCTACACTTATTTGATTTTTGAAAGTATATAAGGTGCGTTACGATTTGCTAACGCACCCTACGCCTATTTCAAAAATCAAACATGAGTCCTATAGTTACTTCAAGTATTAGTATTTGATTTTTCACCTGGGCGTTCGGTAGCAGGAGGAAACTTAACAGCTTCTTCGACTCTATGAACTTCTGTGTTAGTTTGCTCTTCAGACAGAAGATCATCAGGATTTAATGATTCATCAGCAGCATCATCAATTACTCCATTAGCATTAATATTGGGTTTATTAGAAGCGCCTTTATGGCTAGCATGTCCACCAGGCATAACTCTTACCTCTCATTTTTATAACTAAACATCCCCAGCCTAAACTATTTTGTTTGGAGAAATACACTATCAAAAGGCTTATAGACGTAGGTTGGATGGAGCAGAGTGCAACCCAACATATATCAGGATGTTGGGTTACGTAAAGCCTCCACTCAACCTACATTTTTTTGCAACTGATACCTTTAACATGGGAGAAAGTTATTAACGGAAGCTACTGGCGTGGCTGGGACTCCTTTAACCTATTACAGTGATTGATTGATGTGAGTTCTGTAAGGTTTCCGGGAACCATAAAAGTATGGGCGGTAAATCTAGCTACTGCTTATAACAGTTCAGGACTTGAATAAGTAACAACTAAGTGCAAAACCAGGAGCATTTTTTATGCGAATTGGAGATATTATTTCAGGATTTTCTGATTTTATTGATTTCTTTAAACCCAGGAATGATACAAAATATAGTGAGTTAGCCTCTTCTTTGGCTTCCTCAACTCTCACATCAAAAAAACGGCGCAGTAAGAGCAAGAAAAATCGATCTGCTACCAGCAGCAAGAAACAATATATTCCTCCTATTAAAAAAGAACAGCTTCTTCAGCCACTTTGGCAAAAACAAGAAAATTATGACCCGAAAGCTTGCCAACTAATAGTTAACTGCTTAAAGCAAGTTAAATTAGACCGTGCAGAATCAGCAGTAGAAAAGTTAATGAAGCAGCATTCATACAAAACTCCGAGGGAAGTGGCTCGTATCCTAATTGTTAAAAAATCATTTACCTTAGCAAATGTGGCTTTGGATAGTATAGATCCCGGAGTTTTTCCTGATAAAAGTGCAAAAGAAATTATTGAGGGAATGGAAACCGTTCATCTACCTCGAATTATTAGATTTTCAGGGGAAATGATTTATCAAATTGCTCTGATATATGGTCTTCCTTCGCGTTATCAAAGTTGGCAATTAGAAGCTATTTCGGTTTTTTATGCAGCATTTTTGAATGAGGTTGCAATTCAAAATGGAATAGATTGGCTTAAGTTGGGTTCTAGTCCAGAGAAAAGCATTTCATCTGAAATGAAAGCTTTAATGGTTTACGCTCTAGGAGAAACGGCTTGCCTATTTTATGAAAAAATATATTTGCGTGGCTTCAATCCTTTTAACAAAGTCAATACTTTTAATAAAATAAGCAGACAAGCCCAAAATTACATCAAACCCTTCAATTCATCGGTCAAAATTACGAAGATGGTATCAAAGGAAATTGAGAAAGCATTTCCCATTGACTATTACAAGCTATGTGATTTACTAGAAGCCAAATTCTGGAAAAAAGCCGATCAAGAAACTTTTGATATTTTTTTGAAACTCATGAGGAGAAAAAAGCTTAAATTGTGTGAAGCAGGGCTACTTCTGGCACATGCGAAATCTTACCCTATAGTCTGGATATCAAAACTGGATTATGAGGATCTAGAAATTATTAACAATCTTTGGATCAAAAATAGTGGTGGTCACTTTGGGTTTGCTATTCAGAGTCAAATATATATGCAAACCCAAAGCCTAGAAGATTTTTATGACGCTGTGGGATGGAAAACTGATTCTGAATTAAAATCCTACGACCAATTA
Organism: Nostocales cyanobacterium LEGE 12452; assembly: GCA_015206945.1. GTDB lineage: Bacteria > Cyanobacteriota > Cyanobacteriia > Cyanobacteriales > Nostocaceae > Nostoc. Next base: position 8,378 of record JADEXV010000202.1, read on the forward strand.
ACTTTTGACTTAGATTCTCCTAAAGGTCATTTACCAGGATTTTGGTTAGATCCTGACTTTCCTATCGATTCGGATAACACAATAGCAGATTGGCTAACAGTTTTTTTAAAGTACGTTTCTAGCCTACCAGTCAAAGTAATGGGGACAGAGGAGACACAACCCACAACTACTAATTGTACTAATCAATTACCAGATGTTAAGAATAATGACCAACAAATAACTATTGAGAGTAATGACTAATCAAAGGTCAATGTGAGCAATTCTAATACCAATTCGCCAAAAAAACACTAGATGAGAAATAATAGCTGCTAGAAATGCCAGACTTAAATTTACACCCAATGCTTTATCTGTTGTGGGCTTCTAGAGAATCAGCGTTAGTTAGAGTTCAAGAAAATATATAGAAACAAAATGAGGTGCATCCTTTATGAAATGCACCTTTTTTAAGTTCCCTATTTTCTCTTTATGCGGAAATCAGCATTTCAATATCTACAGCCACAGCCTGTAACTCTTTAGCTTTCTCCTCCGGTAAAGCATCATTGGCAAACATCCCTGCTGCGAGTTCGGTTCCCGCCAGATATTTCAGCCTTTCGCTTGTCCGATATGGTGGAAAAAACTCGGCGTGTAAATGCGCTTCGGGATGCGCTAAACCGTCAGTTGGTGCTTGGAACCAAGCCATCAAGTAAGGAAACGGGCGATTCCACAAACCGTCATACTTGAGAGTGACAGTTTTTAACGCTTTGGCAAGTCCCCAACGTTGTTCTGGGGTAAGATCCGTAAAAGTACCAACTGGCTCTTTTGGTGCCATCCAGACTTCATAGGGGTAACGAGCGCAAACTGGGACAAATGCGATCGCATACTCATCTTGATAAATAATCCGTTGATTGTCTGCAATTTCCTTCTGAATCAAGTCTTGCAGTAAACCCCGTTGATGTTCTTTATAATACTCCTGCTGCATTGACAGCATCCGCGCCGGAACAGGTGGTATAAAAGGATAAGCATAAATTTGCCCGTGGGGATGGTGCAATGTTACACCCACCTCTACCCCTTTATTTTCAAAGGGCAGCACATACTGAATTTCAGGATTTAGTCCGAGTTCACGGGTGCGATCGCCCCACACTTCTAACAGCAAATCTAGATGATCCAACTGTAAGGAACTCAGGGAGGCGCGGGCATCTTGAGTAAAAACCACCACCTCACAGGCTCCACTAGCTGGTAACGTTTCCACGATCATATCAGGTGGATTGTTGGCTGTCAGACTCATTGAGGGAAAGCGGTTATCGAACACTGCCACATCATACTTACCTTGGGGTAGTTCCGTTGGGAACTCAGGGTTGGTGGTAGGTGCGAGGGGATTATATTCTGGGGGCGGCATGAATGTCCGCCCTTGACGGTGACTAGCATAAGCTACCCATTCCCCCCGCAAGGGGTGCCAGCGCAAGTGGGGATTAGCTTGCACTGGCTCATTACTAGGGCTAGTAGCTTCTAACTGACTAGTAATTGGATAGCGACTGTATAACTTGAGTTTGCGTCCGTCGGGCTTTAACAGCTTGTGGGAGTACATAAACCTTGTCCTGAGAGGGTTGCTGCGCGGATTGCCTCAATGGGAAATTTCGGCGTGCGATCGCCGTACAATAAACCGTTAGCTTCTTGGAAGGTATCTGTCAATTGTGTGTAACAAAATCCGCTAAATAGCTCAATGTTATTAACTGTTTCCAAGAGAGCTGCGTATTTCATTTCTAATTCGGAGATATTCGAGCAGTTTTCATATCCCCAAGCCTGATCTGCATTCGGTTGATCGAGAGGGGCATAAGCAATACCACCAAACTCGGTCAACATTACTGGTTGTCCCTGGTGGGGATAGTTATCCAGAGTAAGAATGCGTCCTCCAGGGCGGCTACGCTCAAATAGATCCGATATCTGAATATCCGGTCTGTAGCGATGGGCTAATCGCTCAGGGTGGCGGTCATAATCGTGAATAGCGAGGATGTCGGTATCCGTACTTTCCCAACCATCGTTACCAATTACTGGGCGAGTCGGATCGAGAGTCTTGGTCAGGTGATACATTGCCAACACGTAGTTCCGATGAGCCGCCGTCTCAGTCAAATTTGGCACTCCCCAAGATTCATTAAACGGAACCCACGCCACAATACAAGGATGGCTAACATCTCGCTTGATGATTTCTGTCCACTCCCGCGTCATCCGTTCCACGGCTTTCGGCGTGAAGCGGTAAGCGCTAGGCATCTCCTCCCATACTAACAACCCTAAAACGTCAGCCCAATATAAAAAGCGAGGGTCTTCAATTTTTTGGTGTTTGCGTACTCCGTTAAAACCCATAGCTTTGACGAGTTCTACATCACGTCGTAATGCTTCGTCACTAGGTGGAGTCATTAATGTCTCAGGCCAATACCCTTGGTCGAGAACTAACCGGAGATAGTAGGGACGACCGTTGAGCATAAAGCGATCGCGCTGAATGCTAACAGTCCGCATCGCTGTGTAAGATTGCACTTCATCTAACAGACGATCTTTATCCCATAGCTGAATTTGGGCATCTATCAACGTCGGCTTTTCTGGACTCCACAGTAATTCATTACGGCAGTCGTCAATACCCGGATCGCTCAGAACAATGCGGCGGCAAATTTCCCCATTAAATACTTCATAAGTATCGCTTGCTAACAAGCGATCGCCAGCGCTAAGTTTAATTTTAAGCTGTACACCTGAAGTAGGTAAATTACCAGCCAGCCCAGCTTCAAACCCAATTTCCCACCGTTCGCAGTCGGGAATCCAACGAAGATTACCGATATAAGTCTCACCTACGCGTTCCAGCCAGACTGTCTGCCAAATACCGCTCGTGCGAGGATACCAAATACTATGGGGTTTCAACTGCCAATCTTGTTTACCACGAGGTTTGGCGAGGTCGTGCGGATCGTCTTGCGCCCACACTGTTACCTTGGTTGTACCACTGTCATTTAAGGCATGGGTAATATCGAGAGTGAAAGAGGTGTGTCCGCCTTCATGCTCGGCTATGTATTTATCGTTTACCCACACACGAGCGCGATAGTCAACAGCGCCAAAGTGTAACAGTAATCTACCGTCCCCTGGTGGTGTTTCAAATTCGCGCTCATACCAGCAGTTTGGATGAAACCCGTGATCGTTAATCCCACTTTTGGTAGATTCGGGCGCATAAGGAACTTCTATATGATGAGACCATTGACTAAAATCGCTGGGTTCAACGCATTTTCCTTGGTCATCAAATGCGAATTTCCACTGCCCATTTAAAGTTTGCCACTGCGATCGCTTTAACAATGGTCGGGGATGTGCTGCTGTTAAGTCCACAAAATTACTATCAGTTTTAGAGGCTAATTTAACCTCAGGATTTTCCAAATCTAACAATTTCATCAAATTTTCTCCTTATCCATAACTCAATCAACCCCTGCTATAGATTAAATCCAGACCCAAATATTGGATTCCGGTACATAGCATGAGTTTTTATCCAATCGATGAACGACGGATTGAGCTAGCAGCATTATATTTTTTTGTAGTCAATACTGATACCTTCCCCACTTAGGTGTTGAAGTATAGCAATAAGTTTATATACCCCTAGCTCGTGACATTATGGCATATACATTACCAATCTTTGCCAGGTTATCTAAAAAAAAAGCATTAAATTTAGGTGCCTAATAACTATCATAAATCTGCCACACAATAAAGTGCGTGTCGTGAAAATTTTATTTATATAAATTGCTTAAGTAAATTTTTTAAAATCATTTATTAGTCAATAAGCATTAGCAAACAAAAGAAAAATAACTAAAATCAGGTTATATAAGGGAATAACGGAACCATTCATCGCATATTGCTAGATAGATAGTCTTTTTGCCTGGAACCATTCCAATTCTGAAGATAAAGTCAAGTTTGCCAGTGCAAGTGCAATTGATTTGCATAAACGGTTGGTGAGATCAATTAAGACCGCTAATGATTGGTATCGTAAGAGACACTAGAAAAACACTTACATTTGTTGCATCCTAAGCCCTACATCTTAGATACTGGGGTATAAAATAGCTCAAATACTTGTCAAGCAAGTAGTGACTGCTAACAATACTGGAAGCCAGATAGCAACCCTTAGTCACCCTTTAAGAGGAACTTGTGTGAAGCTGTAAGAGAGTGAACAATCAAACTCTCTACTAATCAGTTGAATTACCCTTTGTAAATATGCCTTCAATTAGCTACAACCGCACCGACAGCCAGCAGCCACAAAGCATTACCATTGAAGGTTATGTTGTCCGGCCAGGATTACACATTCTCAGTTACGAGCAACTCAAGTTGCTACGAGAGCAAACACAGCATCATTCTCAGCTTGAATCTCTAGTTAACCAAGGTATCATTAAGTTGACTGGTTAATTAATTGTCAACTCACTTGCAATTCATCTCATCACCTACCCAATAACCCGGATTTCTCACTACATCTCTCAAAACCTTGTGCAGGCGAGCAGGGGAGAGTTATTGTAAAAGTTTTTTCCCCTCTGCACCGAATGACACTAAGAAAAGATGAAACCTTTGCTAGGACAGGGTGTTGGGGGTAGGGTGTCGGGTGTAGGAAAAAATTAAGAAAAGTAGAAAACTTGTACTGGCATTAATTAACTTCTTCCTCACTACACCCAACACCCGACACCCCACACCCAAAAGCCTTATGAATAATGGATTTGCCCTTATCTTAGTGCCATTCCCCTCTGCACCTCTGACCTCAAGCTTGTGAGAAATGCGGGATAAGCAGGTGATGAGATGAATTGCTGTATTACCTAAGTTCTAAGTAGATGAGTTTGAACACTCTATTTGCTGACGTATGGTATCAATAGAAGCATTAATACCAGCCAGTTTGGACTCTAAATCATCTCGCATCCAAATCAAGAATTTTAATTTCCGCTCTAAGCTAGCTTTGTGCGAAATGGGTTCGCTTCCATAACATGGATTACCCCAAAAAGGAAACATAGTTTACCTCTGAATTTAGCTTTTGTAAGAGTGCAATACATTGCACTCTTACATTCTGACGAATAACAATCAGACTGGTGTATGTAACAACCGACCATTATTATGCGTGCTTAACGAACTTTTGCTGAAAGTTGTCTGTTGAATTGGTGGAGGTATTTGACCAAATTGCCATCAACTCTTTCCACCTCTCCTTTAAGAACAAGTTGAAGTGACGATACCATATTCAAAGGTTCTGGCAATTTGGCATTACAACTCTGTATTTTGCGGTTTAAATGAGATATCAACAGAACAGAACAACCACAAATTGCCAGTTGTTGACCCAACGCTGTAAAAGAACTCAGCAGCAAATTTACAGCGTTTGGTCATCGCTTCGCTACAACTGGCTAGTAATTTACTAGAAAATACATAATCAATGTGCGTAAGCTAGAAAGCTGTTTTAATACGGCTGGTAAAATAAATGTGAAGTACCCGCAAATCAACGTACTTATATCAGTAAATACTTCTAATAATAGATGACTTGGTGAAAGGGAAAGGGATAATGCTGAAAGGTGTCATATTCTAAGACCAATTACTGAGTAGAAAATTATTTTATGAGAACCAGAAAGCTAGGCAAACAAGGTTTAGAAGTATCAACTATCGGACTTGGTTGTATGGGAATGTCTGAGTTCTATAGTGGTCGTGATGAAATTGAGGCGATCGCGACAATTCATCGGGCGTTAGAACTTGGAGTTAATTTTCTTGATACTGCTGATATGTATGGGCCGTTTACCAACGAGCAACTAGTAGGCAGAGCAATTAAAGATCGCCGAGGTCGAGTAGTTTTAGCAACCAAATTTGGCAATGTCCGTACTGAAGATGGTGGCTTTAAAGGGGTTGATGGTAGACCAGAATATGTCCATCAAGCTTGCGATGCCTCGTTAAAACGTCTGGGAGTGGACGTGATTGACCTCTATTATCAACATCGAGTAGATCCAACTGTCCCCATTGAAGATACTGTCGGTGCAATGGCAGAGTTAGTCAAGCTGGGAAAAGTTCGTTATTTGGGGCTTTCGGAAGCTGCCCCGGCGACGATTCGACGGGCTGTAGCAGTTCACCCCATTACTGCACTGCAAACAGAATACTCTCTTTGGAGTCGAGAGCCAGAGGATGAAATTTTACCTACTGTGCGGGAATTAGGAATTGGTTTTGTTCCTTATAGCCGAATGGCACTAAGATAAGGGCAAATTCATTATCCATAAGGCTTTTGGGTGTGGGGTGTGGCTGAGTGGGTGTAGTGAGGAAGAAGTTAATTAATGTCAGTACAAGTTTTCTACTTTTCTTAATTTTT
>JADEXV010000203.1 GCA_015206945.1 Nostocales cyanobacterium LEGE 12452
TACAAGCTTTACGTGAACGCATCCAAGAGATATTCGACCAACTTACATTTGAGCAGGTAATTTCTATCTCTTCTTATAACTTTATCCTGGAAGCTTTATTCTATGCAGCTTCATATTAAATTGGTATAACTCCTCACTCAGCACTCCTATGACACCAACTTTATTTGGTCGCTGGCAAACACGATTATTATTACTTGCAACTATCGGCGTACTCGTATCTTTGCCTTTTGCAATGGGTTGGATTGGCCCTGGTGCTAACTCGGTTTATTTTTGGATACTTGCTTATGTCGCCATTTTTGGCTTAGGTTGGGATGTACTTTATAACTATCTCCAAAAATCCCGTTGGGATAGAGATTGGCCCGCAGCCTATCAACTCTTAGCTGGTATATGGGAATTGATATTTATATTTTGTGGAGTCAAACTATTTGGCTTCTTGCCAATACCTTTACCGAAAGAAGAACTTTCGCCAGGAACTTTTTTATTGCACTATAGCATCGTGTGGCTAGCAGTTTTTGTTAGTTCCCAAAGCCTGATGCGAATTATCTTCCCTCGTTGGCGTTTTCGGGGCGGAGAGTGGTTGTAAAGTTTCAAATTATCGAACTAATTTAATTAAAAATTCTAGCAATTTTCAGGTAATTCAACCGTAGGGTAGAGACGTACATTTGTGCGCCCCTACAATCGATTGTGCCTCAAATAGATAAAAAAGGCTATAAATCAATACAGTTCAGTTAAGCAATTTTTTCCTTCTCTTTCTTCTCTCTGCGTCTTGGCGGTTCGTTAAAAAATAGACTTGGACAACAGAGTTTTAGCCTTAACTGAACCTTATTGGGCTATAAATTGCAAATTAACAAATCATAAAAAATCATATATGGCGGTTTTAGTTTGGATGCAATATGTTGTATTAACGTACAGTTGCGTTTTTAAGAACAAGATGACTTGAGAAACCAAAGCAACCTATTGCCTGTTGTATCTCATCAAATTACAAACAGCTATTTTTTATGTTTACAAAATTGGCATTTGTGCTGATGTGGTAGTCATATATGAGTAAAACAGGAAAACTTTAGAGTTTGGAGAGATTCTTCAATGCAGAGACATAAATTAAGGAAGTGCAATGTCAAATTTTGATCTGGTTATTCAGCTATTTCTGCAACTCACAGTTATTTTAACCACTTGTCGCATTGTCACGATTATAGGACGCCGCTATCTTGGTCAAACCGATGTTGTTTGCGAAATGATCGCAGGTGTAATGCTAGGCCCATCACTTTTAGGATTGATTGCACCAGATTTTCAGCAATGGCTATTTCCTAAGCTTCCCATTATCACTGCTGTCGGACTCAAGATACCCAATCCATCAATGTCGATTTTATATGCTATCAGCCAGATTGGGTTGGCAATTTATATGTTTTTGATTGGTTTAGAGTTTAACACCAAACTCTTAAAACATCATATTAAAAGTGCAAGTTTGCTATCTGCGGCTGGGATTATCACTCCTTTTATTTTAGGAGCGATCGCATCTTTTTGGTTTTATCACAATGGCAATTTCTTTCAACCAAAAGTTATGCCTTGGTCAGCTGCTTTGTATCTGGGTGCGTCGATGACAATTACAGCTTTTCCAATGTTAGCTCGTATTCTTTACGAACGCGGTCTTACACAAACTCGCTTCGGTACTTTGGCTTTAGGTGCAGCATCGGTAGATGATGCAGTTGCTTGGTGTTTGTTGGCGATCGTGCTTGCTAGTGTGAAAAATTCTTTAAGCATAGCCATATTAGCAATTGGTGGTGGCATTTGCTATGTGCTATTTGCGATTTTTCTCGGACAACCTCTACTGAAAGCATTCACACGCATGACAAAACGCGAAGGTGTGAACAGACAAACCCTGACTTTAATGTTGATAATTTTGATGTTTTGTGCGTGGTTTACCGATGTTACAGGTATCTATGCAATATTCGGCGCTTTTGTGTTGGGAGCAGTGACACCACGGGGAGAATTTGCCCAACAAATTCGCCAATATACGGAATTTTTAACTACTTCTTTTTTGTTACCGATCTTTTTTGTTTTCTCTGGATTAAATACTCAAATTGGATTGGTAAACACACCTACTTTATGGGGAGTGACGCTATTAATTATTGCGATCGCAATTCTCGGTAAAGGTGTTGCTTGTATGTTGGCTGCAAAATTGGCGGGGGAAAATTGGCGCGAATCTGCAACTATTGGCGCTTTAATGAATGCTCGTGGTTTGATGGAGTTAATCATCCTCAATATTGGTCTGGAACAAGGTATAATTACCCCAACTTTATTCACTATAATGGTTATTATGGCAGTCATTACTACCCTGATGGCATCACCACTGATTGCTTTCTTATTGCACGGTACAAGCTATGAGAAATCTTCTACTTAAGCAAATTTAAATATTAGATTAATTAAGTATTTAGTACAGTATCTAAGCTAGTTTTGAGGGCTTTTAGTAAGGACTTTAGTCCTTACTACGAACTTGCTTAACCATAATGGCTGCAATGGCATCGTAACAATAATTAATATAACAACGAAGCACAAATTACTCTTGGTTATATCTAACAAGCTTGACATTTTCTAGTCTTTTAAAGAATTATCGTAGGGAAACCAGATAGTTAATTTTGAGGAAAACATGCACATAGTTATTCTCGTTCTGGTTGAGGTGCTGATTGTTATTGGACTTTCACGGCTAGTAGGTCTAGCGTTCCGTTCTATTAAGCAACCGCTAGTAATTGGTGAGATTGTCGCCGGAATTATGCTCGGCCCATCTTTATTTGGTTTAGTTGCTCCCCATCTAGCAGTTAGCTTGTTTCCACCAGAAACTTTTCCTTTTCTGAATGTTTTGTCTCAGGTGGGACTAATATTTTTCATGTTTCTGATTGGTTTAGAACTAAATCCCAAATATCTCGGCGGTCAATTAGAAGTAGCAGTTTTAACTTCTCATGTCAGCATTTTGGTGCCGTTCTCTCTAGGAACATTGCTAGCGGTGATACTTTATCCCCTAGTTTCTAATGCAAGTGTATCATTCACCGCCTTTGCTTTATTTTTAGGGGCGGCGATGTCGATTACTGCCTTTCCTGTGTTGGCGCGAATCATTACTGAAAACAATTTACAAGGAACGCGTTTAGGAACGTTGGCGTTAACTTGTGCAGCAGTAGATGATGTGACAGCTTGGTGTCTCTTGGCAGTTGCGATCGCAGTTGCGCGAACTGGTGACTTTGCTGGTGCTGTACCCACCATTATCGCCAGCATAGTTTATATCGGCTTGATGTTGACAGTCGGTCGTTGGTTTCTCCAACGCCTTGCCAAACACTACCTCCGGGCGGGACGACTCAGCCAATTACTGCTAGCTGGGATTTATATGGCAGTGGTTGCGTCAGCACTAATCACCGAATTAATTGGGATTCACTTAATTTTTGGAGCATTTTTGCTGGGAGCAGCCATGCCCAAAAATGAAGATTTAGTCCGAGAGTTGGCAATAAAAACAGAAGATTTTGTCCTAATATTCTTGCTGCCTATATTTTTTGCCTACAGTGGTTTAAAAACGCAGATTGGCTTGCTCAACCGTCCCGAATTGTGGCTTTTATGTGCGTTGGTTTTAGCTGTGGCGATCGCAGGCAAGTATGTTGGTACTTATGTAGCAGCGCGTGTCAGTGGCGTTAGTAAACGGGAAGCCTCAGCACTCGGTTGGTTAATGAATACGCGCGGTTTAACCGAACTGATAGTGCTAAACATTGGTTTAGAGTTAGGGGTAATTTCCCCCTTAATATTTACCATGCTGGTAATTATGGCATTGGTAACTACCTTCATGACCTCGCCACTGCTGGAATGGACATATCCTAAAAAGCTGATCAGGTTAGATGTGGTGGAACCGGAGTTAGAAGCACAAACAGCTACCAGCGCTACTGATGCCGAAACTATTATTCGTCCCTACCGAATTTTGGTGCCAGTAGCGAATCCGAGTACTCAAAAAGGCTTGGTACAGTTGGCAGCAAACATTGCCCTCAACTCCCGATATCCTGCTGTTGTTAACCCTCTGAGCTTGATTGAATTTGAAGAAGATTACGCCTTTGAAAGTACACCAGTTGAAGCAGACCGATTAATTGCCCAGCGCCGCCAGCAGTTAGAAGAATTGATTAATACTCTCGAACCAGTAGAAACACGCTCTCACGTGCATCCCATCATTCGCATATCTAGTAATGTCGCACGGGAAACTGCACAGATTGCTGCGCTCAAACAAGTTGATTTAATTCTTGTGGGATGGCATCGCCCAGCTTTTAGTAGCAACCGCTTAGGTGGAAGAGTTGGTCAAATGCTCACTACTGCGCCAGTCGATGTTGCAGTGTTTGTGGATAGAGGAAGCGATCGCTTAGAAAGCTTGTTAGTGCCTTATTCGGCAAATATTCATGATGATTTGGCATTAACACTAGCTCTGAGACTGCTAATTAACCGTGAAACTTGTATATTACAGGTTTTGCAGGTTGTACCCGAAAATCACCTCAAGCATGAATTGAGTTACGAGTTAAATACGATGATGGAGCAATTACCGAGTAGTGTACGCGATCGCATCGAAATCAAAATTGTCCAAGCTCCAGATCCAATCCAAGCTGTAGTCGAAGCCTCAAAAAATGTAGACCTAACAATTGCAGGCACTAGCCGCGCTTGGGGTATCGAGCGTCAAACATTGGGAAGATATACAGATCAACTAGCCATTCAATGTTCTTCTTCCCTGCTGATCGCTCGCCGTTACAGTCAAGTCACTGCTCATCTGGCTTCCATGCTTCCCGATGTTAGTAGTCAAGAGCCAACATTGAGGAACTGAGAACATGAATCATTTCAACTTCAAATCTTTAGCTTTTTACGGAGTAGCAATAAGTTCGGTGCTACTGTTGTTTAAAACTGTCAGTGTTTACGGAGAAAACAATCTCAAGGCTCCTTTGCCAGTTAACGGTCGCTATCGTCTAACCCTAGCGGAGAATTTGCCTAACTGTGAAAAATCGGATACTCTGACGTTAAACATTGAGCAGTCAGGTATTTACTTAAATGCCTTTGTATTATCGGCAAACGCTAACGCCGACACTGACGAAAAGCACTCTCTGGCAGGCATCTTCAGAAATCAACAATTAAATTTATCTGGAAAAGTTGGTAAATCAATCCTTTGTAATATTCCTCGCCCCCAAAACGATCCTCTAACCTCAGTCACAATTCAAATGCAACTTGTGGATAAAGGTAACATGACAGGTCAATTAACCGTAAATGGTATTCCACAAACTCTGAAATTTACTGCTGTGCCTCAAAAAGCTAATTGAATTCGGGGATTGGTAGAGACGCGATGAATCGCGTCTACAGGATTGGAAGCGCGAAATAAACAGCAATGTCAGAGCATTGTATGGGTTTTATGGAGCAAATAAACAGAATGGATCAGGGACTAAAGACTAAGCAATTTCATCAATGGGGCAAGCAGCTATTTAGCATCAGTATATTAGGCTTTTATGCAGCGATCGCCCTCGAAACTTTCACTACTGCTGCTACACCAGGGGCAAAGCTGAATAATTGGCGTTTTTCTCCCAAGACACAGCAACTCGAAATCACTCTCTCAGCAGCCACAACCCCTCGTTATTTCTACCTGGCTCAACCCTCTCGTTTAGTTGTAGATTTACCGAATACTAAGTTGGGCAAAGTTACCACGCAACAAAATTATTCTGGAGCAATCAAAAGCATTCGTATTTCTCAGCTAAACGCAAACGATACACGTATTGTCTTAGATCTAGCAGCGGGGACTGTTTTTAATCCCAAAAAGGTACAACTGCAACCCGTTTCTCGAAAAAACTCCACTCGCTGGGTATTACGTCCGGTTATTTCTGGTAAAACTACTGCTGTAAAACCAGGAAAGTCAGCACCTTCAGCCAAGAAACAACCTCAAACACTCCAAAAGCCGCCTAGTAACCTACCCGCAATTACTAACCCACAATCCCCCTTACTCGCAGTTCCGCCTCCATCCAATGAACTGCCCTCAACAATTACTACTAACTCAGGGCAGCCTTTTGTCACCGTACCTCCTTTAAATCCAAATCCATCCTCTCCCTCTCAACAACCTGCTTCGATTCTTCCCCCTCCTTCTTTTCCAAATCAACTCGGCAATTTAAATAACATTCCTCCTTTCGGGGTGTCGGAATTTCCAGTTCCAACAATCCCCAACGATCCCGAACCCCAGGTAATCGAGTTTGGTCAACCTTTACCCAAAACTAAATAAAAATAGGGAATTGGGCATGGAGAAGAGGCAGGGGGGCAGAGGGGAAAAACCTGCTGCAACGTTCTTCCCTGCTCCTCCGCTCCCCTGCTCCCCTGCTCCCCTGCTATGCCCTAATAAATGAATTACCTTTTTCCAACTAACTCCTTCACCTTGTTGATGATGCTCACTGGATCGATACCTTGATATGGGTACTGTTCCCACAAACCGCCGCAACCTTCTTTATGAGTTCCAAGATGGGCATATTTGGGAGTCAAACCCCGTTCTAGTAGCCAAGAACCGAAACGACTACCTAAGCCAGTGCGACGGTTGAAGGCTTCTACTACAAGGACAAAAGGAGCATTACCAACTTTGGTAATTATTTCTTCATCAATGGTGTTTAAAGTTGCTTTGTTAATCAAACCAACGTCTAGCCCTTCTTGCTTCAGGCGTTCTACAGCATCCAGAGAACGGTAAAGAGCATCGCCAAAACTGATAATGTAGCCTTGCGTTCCCTCTCGTATAACTTCATCTTTACCGGGAACAAATTTGTAACCATTTCCAAAGAAGTCATTGCCGTTACTGTCCTTAATGTTGGGCACTTTAGAACGGGTGGAGAAAATAAACCGCAATCCAGGCTCAAAGAATATCGCTTCTACACAAGCTGTCATTTGATTAACATCTGCTGGAAAGTACAACTGTGTTTGGTAGCCATCATCCAAGCCATTGTCGGCAAACATATTGTTTAAACCGAAGTGGCAGGTGTTATCTGCCATATCATCTATACCCGCATGAGAAAAGTGGCAGAGAACATTGGAATAGTTCAGCCGTGCCATTGTAATTTCTGAGATACACATTTCTAAGAAGGCGCTGAAGGTCGCAAAAATACCTTGCTTGCCCTTCTCCATCCCAAATCCAGCCGCAGCAGAGAAGTTGCTCCGTTCCATAATGCCAGAGGGAATAAATATTTCTGGGTATGTATCGTGAATTTTCTTCAAACCGCAGGAGCCTTCTAAGTCGCTATCAATGACCTTGACTTTTTCTTTACGCTCCGCCTCACTCATGCGACTGAGGACACCCACCACGGCTTCACCAAACACATTGCGATTAGCGCCCCATTTGTCGCTGGAACCTAGAAATGTATATGTTTGTTTGGGTTTCTCAATACTTTTTAGGTATTCGACAGCCGCAGTTTGTCCGCGAGATTCTAGATACTTAAGTGCTAAATCTACAGGAATTACATCATGACCATGAGTGGAGCCTTCTAAACCTTCAATACCAGGGCACATCGGGCGTTTATTAATAATAGCGATCGCTCCGGGAGTATTTACAGCTTCGCAAATACGACGGTATAAATCGTCTAAGTCTTCCCCGTCTCCTTGAAGTACTTTTAACCCGTGCCCTTCTAAAGTTTTGGCGACACTGAAACCAGGCAAATATTTAGAAGGATGTCCCGCGATCGTTACATCGTTGTCATCAATAATTAGTTTGACGTTGAGATGTTGAGCAACAGCCAAGCGAGCAGCTTCAGCATCATTGCCTTCTTGTTGCGATCCATCAGAACCGAGACAGAAAACAGCTTTGCCTGGATTTGCCATTGCCACACCATTGATGTAAGGCCAAACATGGCCCAGGCGGCCAGAACTAAATTTTACACCAGGAGTTAGCCCTAATTCCGGGTGTCCTGGTAAATGGGAATGTGCTTGGCGATAGTGTAAAAGTTGCTCGGCAGGTAAGTCACCATGCAACGTTGCCATTAGATATTGGGTGGCGACTCGATGTCCTGCTTCATCGAAGAAAATCGGTACAAATTGCTCCGATGCTCCCCGGAAAAAGGCATCCAGGATCATCACCTCTGGCACTGTATCATAAGGCCCACCAGTATGGCCGCCGACTCCGCTAGCAGCGCCAGTCGCCGTAAAAAAGACGATCGCATCCCGGCAGAGTTGAATATTCGCTTTTAGAGTCTCTCGCTGTTGGGCGGTAAGGCTGGAATTTGCTGGATTGAGCGCTAAAAATTGGTAAGCACCGAGATCAATCGGAAATTGGGTATTAATAGTAGTCATGGTTTATTGATTGAATAAAAAACAATTTGAACAGACCGAATGCGCGATCGCACTACAAAAAAATTGTTAAAACCCCGATTGGGCAACAATTATCCAAGCTCAAGCCAACCACTCGGAACCATTGTGGAACCGTGTGATTTCATCAAGTGCCAAAATCAATACATTCAATTGTGCATGAATATGCTTGAATTCAATTGAAGTTACGGATTACCGTACAAAGACTTGCATATCAATAAGTATAAACTCACAAAAACGCAATTTCAAGTTAAAAAACGCAATTTCAGGAAAATTAATTATGCTAACTGCTGAACGACGACAATTCATCTTAGAAATTCTGCGTCGTGATAAAAAGGTACTTTCGACAGAACTGAGTGCTGTTCTGAAAGTTTCTGAGGATACGATTCGGCGAGACTTGCGAGAACTGGCAGAAACGGGGCTATTGCAACGCGTTCATGGGGGAGCGCTCCTCAAATCTCCAGCCACCGCCAGTTATGCCGATCGCCAAAAGCAAGCGCCAAAAGAAAAGGAAGCGATCGCTCGGACAGCAGCAAAATTAGTTTGTACGGGGCAGGTGGTGATTTTAGATGGAGGTACAACAACTCTTCAAGTAACCCGTCATTTACCCCTAGATTTGCACGCAACAGTGATCACAAATAGTCCGCCAATAGCAGTTGCTTTAGCAGAACATCCCCATATAGAGGTTGTGATGTTAGGTGGACAACTCTACAAAAAAGCCTTGGTGAACGTGGGTACTGTCACGATTGAGACATTACGGATGATTCGTGCAGATTTGTGCATGTTGGGAGTTTGCAGTTTGCATCCAGAAGTTGGTATTAGTGTACCTAACCTAGACGA
This sequence comes from Nostocales cyanobacterium LEGE 12452, assembly GCA_015206945.1. Classification (GTDB taxonomy): domain Bacteria; phylum Cyanobacteriota; class Cyanobacteriia; order Cyanobacteriales; family Nostocaceae; genus Nostoc. Next base: position 9,163 of record JADEXV010000203.1, read on the forward strand.
AGCCCATGTCAAAAGAGCCATGATTGCTGGATCGGCTGAGGTAGTCGGATTAGTGACAGCAGAAAAATTAGACACGGCTGCTCCTTATCTAGTGGAGTCTATTCATGCCCTGACTTACCTAGTAACTGCACCTACGGTATCTAATAATATGTTGAGTGCCTACAAAGCTTTAGGTTTGACCATTATACGTGACGAGTACGAATGATCTGATTTGATAGATGCGATCGCGGGGGAGCAGGGGAGCAGAGGAGAAGTGGCAGTAAGGTTTTTCCCCTCTGCCCCTCTGCCCCTCCGCACCTCTGCCTCTTATACCCAATACCCAAATCTAAAATCTGTCTGTTTCTTGAGGTGTTCCAACTGCTCCCGGTTGAGCGTTGAAGAAGTTTTGAGCAGCTTCATTCTGATATATACATCTAATATCAGGTTTGTCACTGTCCAAATTACCTGTGAAACCAAAGGTGTTCAGGCGATTTTTGCAATCTCTTACCTGATCGTTAGTCACCAGCTTACGTTGCTCTAAAAGCGCCCAGTTATTTTGTCGCAGAACGCATCCAGGACGCATAGTGGGCTGGGAAACATAGACATTGAAGGGGCTGAGAGTAACGAACAATCTAGCGTCCATTACCATTGCACTGGCTCCATACTGCACACAAATTTCAGGGTTTGGTGCTTTGGTGTCAATGAAGTCACGGGAAGCCACATTTGATGGGGACAACGTGGCTGTAGAACTAAAAGCAATGCCAATCCCAATTCCCAAAATCAACACCCCTCCCATAATTGCGATGGTGGTGAAGTTAAATAGAGGGGATTGGAAAATAGAGGGTTTAGAAGTAGTAGCCGATCTACCAGTAGATTTACGTCTCATTGTTGCTTAATCACCTTCACGCCAATTTGGGAGGGAGTAGTCTAAAGTTTTTTCTCCCTCTTTCAGTATGCCTATTCTTGACTGTAATTGCCTGTGACTTTCTCTGCGATCTTCTTGTTAAATGAGAAAAATACTAGTTTATCTAGATATTGGGACAACATTTTAATACTTTTAATTGTTATCAGATATAGCTAATTTACTTTTCACAATTGATCTAGTCAGAATGCTTAAACTATCTAACTTTTGTTGTTAATTTTCAATTTTTCGGATGAGATATTTTTGTTCCCCCAGTAATTGATGTGTAAAACAATGTAAATTAAGATTTAATGAAATTTTAATAAATAATTGAAAGCAAGTGACATCTCAAAGAGCGCTACCTTCGGGCAAGAGGTTCAAAAATTCGCAACTTCAAATCTTCCTGGCTGATACTCTGACTATTTTTTGGGGAGATTGGCTAGATTTACGCGTGAGAATTTTACCAGTTGCTGCATCAGGTTTAATATCGCCACTAATATATATTTTAGCTTTTGGCTTGGGTTTGGGTAGTTCCATCAAACCCGGTTCAGGAATTAGTGGCAACTATGACAACTATTTGGAATTTATATTGCCGGGAATGGTGGCGCTGTCGTCGATGACGGTTAGCTTTGCTGGAACGACATTTTCAATTTGTGGAGACAGACTATTTACCAAAACCTTTGAGGAATTGTTGTTAACTCCCATAAATCCCTTAGCGCTGTACATCGGTAAAATGCTGGCGGGAGTCGTGCGGGGTTTGATGACTTCCGGTTCCGTGATTTTGGTAGCGCTGCTGTTGACTGGTAACTGGAATTTTCTCAATCCACTATTTTTACTTTTGGTAGCGCTGAATTGTTCAGTATTTGCTGGATTAGGGGTGATTGTAGGGTTGAGTGTGCGATCGCTCGAATCAGTTGGACTCTACAATAATTTTATCATTATCCCCATGTCATTCTTAGGAGCGACCTTCTTTGACCCTGCGACACTACCAGTGGCTCTCAAAGTTGTAGTTTACCTATTACCACTAAGCTACGCCAGCATTGGATTGCGTGCAGTTGCCCATCTACCCTTGTCTCAGTTTCCTTGGTACAGTATACCGATTTTGTTGGTAGTTGCGATCGCTCTTTCTTTCTGGGGTGGTTATAAATTTGCTCATCAGCAAGATTAAAGCATTGATTACAACCTGTGCTTTAACTGTTGAATTTTCTGTAAAACTTTTTCCCGATGCTGCGTCAGCTTGATCCATCGGGGTAGGCGACTGGCAAGACTGCCATTGTGCCAGCCTAATGACTCATCTGGCAAGTGTTCTCGCAACTTTGATTGAACATAGCTTTCCAGGAAGTTCAAATGTGCCTCATTATATGCCCATAGCACCTGACTGCAACAAGAGGTTTGTAGCCACAGGGGCAAGCAAAAAAAATGCTCTAATATTCCATAGCTGGAATTTGTTTTATTCCTGTAATTGTTCTGCCACAGTAACAATGCGGCTTTTCGATTGCCATCCTTTGGCTGTTGTTTTGTATAGCTACAGTGCTGACAGGTAATTCTTTTGATGGAACTGAGATTTGATTGCTCAGAGTTTACAGTTAATACTTTGGCAGTGCGATCGCATTGGGGACAACGTACTAAAATTTTTTGCTCAAAATCAGAAAGTCGTTTGCCATAGTCTCTAAATCTTATAACCATTTCATCTCAAACCTGCTATGTAGCGTCCCATTAAGACAGCAATTAACCAATTAATTATTTATATTTCACATATTGTCTAATCTGTCAATATATAAGTGATAATTTGGATTTTTTATAAAGATTGCGTGAAATTACTAGTTATCATGATAAAGCATTACAAGAATTGCTTTATAAATCAACCTATGAGTAGATATCAACTCAGTGAGCAAAAACACATTAACCACTATTTATCTAGCAGATAGATAGCAGTTTTAAAGTGAGTTTTTGCCGTTTGATTTAAACCATGCGGTATAGCATTCTGCGAATCAATATCCAAAGGACACAAATATGACTAGAATTGCCACAAAAATAGCCTTGTCTGTTCTCGGAGCAGCAGGAATTAGTTTTTTGTCTTCGACACCAGCAAGAGCCGTCATCTTTGTAGAACCCATTGTGACGACTAAAAATCAACAAGTATTCGAGGCAAAAAAACCAAGAACCCTTACAGGTTTTCTACCAGGGGAAGTAATAGAATATGGTGTTCCAGATGTAGCTAATAACTTTGTAAACGGCACTGGTTACGATATAACAAGCTTGGTCTTTGATTTAAAAACGCTGTCCTATAGTAATCCGAATTCTACTCCACCATTTGATAATGAACCAGTGCAGTGGGGAGATGTTAATGGAGATGGGAAGATTGGTAACTCTGCTGACCCCGATCTAAAGGATATTTTTACAGACATTACCATTGCTGGTAGTACTATCACTTTTAGTGGTGGCGTCATCCCAAACGGAAGCCTGTTTTACAATCCATTTGCTTCCCTGCCTAATCTAGCGCCAGGTGCTGGAATCATTCCACCAATTCCAGCAGACCAAGAAGATAAAGATGGACCGATCAGAGTGGCTTCTTATTACACAGCATCTATTCCTGAATCAACTAACGTTTTGGGCGTACTGGTTTTTGGCGCTTTAGGGGTAGCTTTAAAACTAAAGCGATCGCTCTGTTAAGGGAATTGGGGATTGGGCAGAGGAGAAAGACTTACTACAACTTATCCTCTGCTCCCCTGCTCCCCTGCTCCCCTGCCTCATTCTGTAATTAACTCCCGATACACTGTCATTGTTTCCTGATGGACGCGGGCAACACTCAGCCTGTCTAGGTTTTTCTTTGCCCGCTGTTTCCACTCTTGCAGCATCTCGGCATTACTCAGTAATTGCACTAAAACCCCAGCTAAAGCATGACTATCTTTTGCTGGCACCAAAAGACCTGCTCGCCCGTTGTCTAAAGCTTCAGGAATCCCGTCTACCTGAGTGCCGACGATCGCAGTTCCAGTTTCTCTAGCTTCCGAAAGTACCAAAGGGCAAGGGTCACGGTGGGAAGCCAGCACAAATATGTCACAAGATATCAGATAGCGTTGAGGTTCCGGTTGAAAGCCTTCAAAATGAATGCGTTCTTTTACAGAAGTTGCTTCTGCCTGTGCTTCAAATAGCTGTTTATCAGGGCCATTTCCTACCAAATAAAGATGGGCTTGGGGAAAATCTGAGGCAATTTGTTCAAAGGCAGCAATTAACTCAGCAATTCCCTTGCGTTGATACATCCCGGCTACAGTGGCGATCGCTGGATGTTGTAATGGTAAAGGTAGATAATCTTGTATTTGTCGGGTGCGTGGACTGCCTAAAGTGCCGTTACATACCACCCGCAATTTGTGTTCTGGAATACCGCGCCTAATCATAGAATCTTGCACAGCTTTACTGACAGCAATTACCCTGTCAGCTAAACCCATCAGTAGGCTAGCACGTTGAAATTCGTTGTGGACTGTAGAAACTAAAGCATATTTGTTTCCTTTAAAAATACGTGCTAATATTACCCCCGTCATCATGTGGGCATGAACAATATCCGGCTGAAATTCAGCTGCGATCGCTCGGTAACGTATAGCTGCTTTAATCGTATTTAGCGGTTTTCTGCTTTGGTTCAAGTGGTAATGTTTGACACCACAAAGCTCTAGCAAAGCCTCGTATTCTCCACCAGCAGAAACAACCGCTACCTCATAACCAGATTTTGCCTGTAGACAAGCCAGATCCACAGCCACATTCACAATACCGTTACCTATTTCTTGAACGTGGTTCAAAATATGTATGATTCGCATAATCTGTGAGATGTATATAAAAAATAAAGATAAGTAACCGAGTATAAATCAACCAACATAATTATTGAGGTCTTCAGCGACAACTCAAAAGTAGTCAGTAGTGCGTAAAATTAACCACTTTCTACTGATTAAGAGCGCTTATTACCAGTTACTTAGCTTAAAGACTTATTCAGTAACGGCTCGATAAATCGGGGTAAAACTTCAAAATTCTGAAGACTGAATCTGTTATCTCAAATTTTATATTTCCCAATACCTAGTATCGAAACTCTAGTACTCTAGTACAGCACACCAGCCAAAACAGAGAATAAAAGCTTTTATAAAATACTGCTTTAAAAAACAGCAATTTGCTTGATGATAAAGAAGGAAGTTAATGGTAACAAATAATTCATTATTACTGTTAATAATTTTGTGAAAGCCCAGTGATAATAAAGCTTCAGTCAGTTTTAGTTGAACTAATAACCTTAGTTTGAGGTGACAAAATGGCAATTTTACAGACTCCACACTGCCAATCAAATTCCATAATTCCCACCTCAAGCACACATAACTTGGTCTGATGGCAACCTACAATTTTTGCAATCAGGGTACTTCTACAGAAGTTAAAGTCCTTAGTTATTAGGGATTTGCAAGAAAATAAGATACCAATTAAACGGGGAAAATTGTGATATCCCATTTAGGTAGAGTTTCGGAAGGTTGCCAGAAAGTTTGGTAGTGTTCTAACTCTTGTGAGAGAACCTTGATTCC
>JADEXV010000204.1 GCA_015206945.1 Nostocales cyanobacterium LEGE 12452
CAATAACAAACTCAAGCTAATTAAGCGTTCAGCTTATGGGTTCAGAAACTTTAATAATTTTAGAGTAAGATGCTTATTGAATTGGCATTTTAATTATTAGTTTAGCATAACAAGTACTGAAGAGCCAAAATTTATTGAAAAACTTTATTCTTACCGTGCGATTTAGCTTATTATCTTAAGATTTTACAGGTAGGTTTGATGCAGTGCAGCGTCAGCCTAGAGGAAGATAGTAGGGTATACCTACGTAGGCATTGCATTACGTCTTTGATTAATAACTTTAGCTTGCATTGAGTGTAAAGGGATTTTTAGACTGCGATCGCCATTTTCTGCCATTGGTTAGATTTACCAACCTCGACTCTAGACTAAATATGTACAAGTTTGCCCCAGCTTGGGAAAAGGAGCAAATAGTCTTTGGTGCTGCACGACCTGGATACACTGACAAGAATGTTCAGGATTGGATAGAGTTTATGAAGCGCCAAGATATCAAACGAGTTTGCTGTCTTCTTGATGAACAACAGCTAACTCTTTACTCCGATCTTCTAAACACATACAAACAGGAATTTGGGAATCAGCTAGTTTGTTGGGCACCAATTGCAGATTTCCATATATGTGATTTAAAAATCCTCACACAGAAAATACTTCCTTTCTTAATAGAAGCAGATAAAGAAAATGAGAAAGTCGTTGTCCATTGCTCTGGTGGAATTGGGTGTACTGGACATGTGTTAGCGGCATGGCTAGTTAGTGTCCGAGGATTATCAAATCAAGCTGCAATAAATGCTGTCAAAAAAACAGGTAGAAATCCTTATGAAGCTGCGATCGCTGCTGTATTTAGAGGTAGAAATCCCTTAATAGTTGTAAAAGAGCTTAACGCGCTTCTGAATGATTGCCGTCTAGCAGTGAATAAAACATTTTGATGCTATCATCATTCTGTTTAATCAGTCTATTGATGAGGTAAATGCTATGGCAATGGTTCTAGATAAAGTAGTTCCTTTTGGAAGGTCAATGGATGAATATATAAAAATATTCAATTTAAAAAATGCAGATTTAAATAAAAGAATCATAGGGATTGGGGATGGACCAGCAAGCTTTAATGCAGAAATGACAAGTCAGGGTAAAAGTGTAGTTTCTGTTGACCCACTATACCAATTTTCCAGTGATGAAATATTGAAAAGGTTTGATGAAGTGGTAGATAATATCATTAATCAAGTCAAGGCTACATCGAATGATTGGGTATGGAGCTATCATAAATCTCCAGATGATCTGCGAAACAATAGAGTGAAAGTTATTCGAGAATTTCTATCTGATTATGAAATTGGCAAAAAGAGTAACAGATACACAGTCGGGGAATTGCCAAAATTGGCTTATGATAATCAAGAATTTGATTTAGCTCTTTGTTCGCATTTATTATTTTTATATTCAGACCATCTCGATTACAATTTTCACTTAAATTCAGTAGATGAGATGTTGCGTATTGCTAAAGAGGTTAGAATATTTCCCCTTATCACTTTAATGTGGAAACATTCACAACATTTAGATGAAATAGTAAAATATTACACTTCAAAAGGTTACAAAGTAGATATTGAAAAGGTTGAATACGAATTACAGCCTGGTGGAAATCAAATGTTGAAGATAACCAGAGATGTTATATAATTCGTATTCATAGAGAATTGGTATAAGCATTACGGTGGAATCTCATAACCATCGGGTATATACGATTATTCGGCAAACATTTCAGTTAAGGTATCTAAAACTGCTTTTTGTTCATCAGAGTCAATCTGACCTAGCTTTTTGACTAATCGAATTTTGTCAACTGTACAAATTTGATCTAGAACGATTTGCCCATCCTTGCCCTGAAACTGACAAGCAACACGAGTCGGATAAGACTGTCCTTTAGTTGTCATCGGAGCAACAATAACCGTGGCAATATATTTATTCATCTCATCTGGTGAAATTACTACACAAGGTCTTGTCTTTTGAATCTCACTGCCAATGGTTGGGTCGAGGTTAACCAAAAACACATCAAATCGATTGACTACCACTCCCACTCTTGATGCTCCCACTCTGTAGTTACGCCATCATCGAGCAGTGCATCATCGTGTTGCTTTGCCATTCTTGCAAATGCTTCATCCCACCCCTTACGCGATTGAGAGGCAGCACGGACAATTAGGTGACAATCTTGAATTTCAATTTCCACCTCTTCACCAATACCACTTTGTTCCAGCAGAAGTTTAGGAATGCGGATACCTTGAGAATTCCCAATTTTAACAATACGGGTTCTAATTGCTCTCCCCATGAGGATACTTATCCTTAATTGTAATTACATTGTGATTACAATTCAGGTTTTTGTCAAGAAGCGCTCAATTTTTCAATAATTTTTAATGCGATCGCTTTCCGCTCTATTATGCGATCCTTGTCAACATTACCATAGGCGATCGCTGTTCAGTGAGCTATCAAAATTAAAATTGGGCTTTTGAAGTATCAGCATTTTGGAAATTGGCATTTTGATAATTGGATTGGCGAAAATCTGCACCTTCAAGATCGCCTTTGAATACAGTTTTATCTATATTTGTTCCTTTAAAAATAGTTTTGCCAGTATAACAATTATCAAACTCTGCTTCATTAAGATTGGCATTAAGAAAATCAGTATCATTAATATTTGACCTAATAAATTTTGATTTTATAAGAATTGCATTATGAAATATAGCACTTTGAAGAGCGACTTCTTCAAAGTTTACTTTAACTAAATTTGTATTTTTTGTTAACCCCATGAAATTAGTCACTTTAAGACTAGCTTCTTTGAAAACTGCTCCTTGAAGATTAGCCTCTCCAAAATCAGCCATATCCAAGTCAGGGCTTATATCGGTTTTACAGAATAAAGCACCTTCTAAATTAGCACCCTTAAAAATTGCCAAACCAAGGTTTGCACCGTTAAAGTTAGCCTTTTTTAGACTAGCTCCCTCGAAATTAGCATTGGTTAATACCGCTTCACTAAAATCAAACTCATCTAATTTTTGTCCTGCACCACCGTAAATATTTATCTGGTGTACTCGCCTCCACTTTTCTTCGATTTCAGTATGCTCATCCAGTTCAGAATCTCTGATATTTGTAAGTTTTAACTTAGCTTTTATCAGCTTTGCTCCTTGTAGTTTAGCCTTTACAAAACTAGCAAAAGAAAGATTTGCACGATTTAGTTTCGCATATTTGAGGTTGCAGTAGTTAAGTTTGGCATTACTCAAGTCTGTATCTTGTAAATCTGTACTTTGTAAATCGGCACCCTCCATTACAGCAGAAAATAATTTTGATTTTTTTAGATTTGCTCCCTTTATTAAGGAGTCTGTTAAATTGATTCTTTCTAAGTTTGCACTTGAGAGATTTGCATTTTCTAGATTAGAACCTGATACTTTAGCTCCGCTCAAGTCTGCATTCATCAGTTTAGCATTTTTCAAGTTTGCGCCTCTGATATCACAATAGCTAATGTCTATGATTCTACCTTTAGGATCTTGATTATTATTGCGTCTGCAAATCACTGTTAATGCTGCCTGAATATCAGATGTAACTTTAATTGCACGCTCTTCTATAATTTTTTGCAGGGCTTGAGAGCTTGCTGGCTGGTTTTCCTGGATTTTTGATTCTGGTTTGACAACTGATTTTCCATTTAATGATTGATTCCTGATAAATGACATGAGAACTTCTATCACGGTCCAGTGTTCTTCTGGAGAATTAAGAGCAATTTGTTCGAGAGAAAAAATCCCACCTACTCTCACTTCTAGTTTATCGTTGCCTAGCTGGTCAACAGCCTTAGCAAATCTTTCAGCTATCTGTTTTTTTTCTGAAGCTATTAGATTAAGCCATGCTATATATGCAGTAACAAAGAATAATGAGCCACTAATTAATTGAAACACAGAACTATTTATGGATGTCTGTAAAATTATACGATCGCGCTCCATAGAGATACGATCTTTAGGTTCAATCACTATCTTTTTATTAATAGCTATTGAGCCTATTTCTCGTATAAAATACTCAAGCTGTTGTTGTTGGATAAACCAGTAACCTAAGCCTCCTACACCAACAAATAAAATAATAATTAGTAGCAGAACTACTTCTTTTAATTTAGGCATACTTCTTTACCAAAATCATCTTGTACAACGAAAGGAGGAGATAACGTAGGCTAACTATTTATTAGACGAAAACTTCGGTCTAATTGCCAAATTTTGGGTAGTTATCCAGAATTTATCCATGTAATATCTCTATCTATTTGGATATTTTAGATATTATATAATATAAATTTTTCGTATATTTCCTGATTATCACTTCGCGATGCCAAGCTGCTTAAAATAGTAGTGATAGAGAGGATTATAATTATGAGCGTCGTCATTCCTAATGAAATATTAACCGCAACTCGGATGACTGAAGGCGAAATGAAGCAGGAAATTGCAGTGATGCTCTTTCAAAAAGAAAAGTTAACCCTAGCTCAAGCCAGTCGGTTTGTAGGGATAAACCGTATAGCATTTCAGCATCTACTCGCAAGTCGTCAAATTTCAGTGCATTATGGGGTCGAGGATTTTGACCAAGATATAGAAAACTTGCGGGCGATGGGTAGACTGTGATCATTGTCAGTGATACTTCGCCCATCAATAACGTCGCCGCCACTCTACTGAGTTTCCTTTTACTCTGATTCAAATTTCCGCCAGAAGCCTATTGACTTCTGGTAAATCTATTGAGAAGCTAATAGTTAGATTTACTAATTAATAGAAGTGCATCAAACTTGTGACAATACTGACGGGAAAAATAAATCGATCGCAACCTCAAGAAGAACCAAAACCGTTGATTTTGGAAACTCAAGGACTCACACGCCGTTTTGGGAAGTTCACCGCAGTTAATAACCTGAGCATATCTGTGGAACAGGGCGAAGTATTTGGTCTGCTTGGTCCCAATGGTGCAGGGAAAAGTACAGTTCTTAAGATGTTGACAACCTTACTGCCTATCAGTGCAGGGAAAGCAACCTTAGCTGGCTATGATGTGGCTCGTGAATCTAATCCTGTGAGACGGGCTATCGGCTATGTACCCCAGGCGCTGTCTGCTGATGGTAGTCTCACGGGTTACGAAAATCTCTTAATCTTCGCCAAGCTGTATGGAATACCTGCCAAAGGACGCGATCGCCGCATCTATGAAATTCTAGAATACATGGGTTTGCAAGATGCGGCGAAACGCTTGGTACGAAACTACTCTGGTGGGATGATTCGCAAGCTGGAAATCGGCATATCAGTTCTCCATCAACCCCAAATTCTGTTTCTTGATGAGCCGACTGTCGGATTAGATCCCATAGCTCGAACTCAAGTATGGCAGCTTGTACTACAACTCTGTGCTGATTACGGCACAACTATATTTTTAACAACCCACTTTTTAGAAGAAGCGGATAGCTTATGTAACCGAGTGGCGATTATGCAGCAAGGTGAAGTCGTTACTACTGGTACACCAAGCTATTTAAAAGCTTCTTTAGATAACCCAAATGCAACTTTGGATGATGTCTTTATTTACTATACAGGCGACCAGTTAACATCAGGAGTCAACTACCGTGACACAGCGAGAACCAGACGTACTGCTCAACGGTTGGGTTAAATCACCATCCACTGTCCGAGTAAATTTGATCTCTGCAATTAAAGAGCTAGTTACAAAAACCCTGGCGATCGCAGAATTAGAAATCCGTAAACTCCGCCACGATCCCACTGATTTAATAGTTCGAGCTGTGCAACCAGCATTATGGCTTCTAATCTTTGGACAAGTTTTCGCCCGGACTCGTGCGATTCCTACAGGAAACTTACCCTATTTAGACTTCATTTCTGCTGGCATCTTGGCTCAGAGTATTTTGTTTGTGGCAATTTTCAGTGGTGGAATGACGCTAATCTGGGAGCGAGATTTAGGCATTGTCCATAAATTTTTAGCTAGTCCTACACCCCGTGTAGCGATGGTATTGGGCAAAGGTCTAGCATGTGGGGTACGGTGTTTATCTCAGGTAATATTCATTTACGGATTAGCATTTTTATTAGGTGTCAAACTAAATCTTCATCCCCTAGCTGTTCTCCAAGTACTGCTGCTAGTAATAATGGGGGCGGGAACATTTTGTATTTTTTCATTAATTATTGGCTGTTTGGTGAAAAGCCGAGAAAGGATGACAGGTATTGGACAATTGTTAACCATGCCGTTATTTTTTGCTAGCAATGCCATCTATCCGATCTCGTTGATGCCCAGTTGGTTAAAGTTCATTTCCCATTTAAATCCGTTGACTTATCTGGTTGACGGGTTACGTAGCACCATGCTGTTAAACGGCACTAGCATCTATGGCTTTGGTCTGGATTGTACAATTCTCTTATTCACATTAATAATTTTGGCCATCCTTGGTGGAAAACTTTATCCACGGGTGGCCATGTAACTAGGAGAACAACAAGCCCATGACCGTGGATAAACCTAATCAAGGTGCAACTTCCGAAGAATGTGCCGCTAGAGTAATGGAGACAGTTCCATTAGTGATGCGGTTTATCCGAGCGGATATGCGTGCCCACAGCGCCGCTTTTTTATCTATACCTCAATTGCGATCGCTAGCATTTATCAACCGTAATCCTGGTGCTTCATTATCTGACTTAGCAGAGCATTTAGGTGTCACCTCTGCCACGGCATCAGCAACCATAGAACGTTTGGTACAACGCGACTTCGTGAAACGGATTGCTCATCCTCAAGAGCGACGGCGGGTGCTGCTCAATTTAACTGAAGATGGAAAACATCATCTCAAGCAATCCCAAGACCAAACTCGCGCTCATATTACCGATTTACTGACAGGTCTTTCAGAAGACCAAATTTCCAACATTGAAGAAGGCTTAACTCTACTAAAAAATGTCTTCGAGAAAACAGAACTCAAAGCCCCATAACTTTGAGGTTGCAGAACACGATCCCTTTGCAGCCTTTAAGTTTCGAGACTATCGGCTATTTACCATTGGACGGCTGGTGCTGTTCGTGGGGTCGCAAATGCAAACTGTAGCGATTGGCTGGGAACTCTATGAGCGAACTAACTCAGCGATCGCTTTAGGTGGTGTAGGACTGGCGCAAGTCCTACCAATGATTATTCTCACCTTAATTGCCGGAGATGTTGCCGATCGCCGCGATCGCAAAGTAACCATGTTACTCTCGGTAATGCTGCTAGCTCTCTGCTCCCTAGCTTTAGGGGTACTTTCCTATACTCAGGGTGCAATTTTTCTAATTTACGCCTGCTTAGTATTTACAGGCGTTGCTAGAGCATTCCTTAAACCTGCCAGTGATGCTTTGATGTGGCAGTTGATACCTGTCAGCGCTTTTACTAATGCAGCGACCTGGAATAGTAGTAGCTTTCAGTTAGCCGCAGTTATCGGCCCAGCCTTCGGAGGATTTGGAATTGCGCTATTGGGAAGTGCTACAGGAGTTTATGTATTAGCAGCGATCGCAGCTTTACTGTGTTTTATTTTAACGCTGGCAATCAAAGAGCAAAAAAGTATTCGCTCAACCGAACCAATTTCATTTAAAGCACTTGTAGCTGGTGCTAAGTTTGTTTGGCAGAATCAGTTGATTTTAGCAGCGATCACATTAGATATGTTTGCAGTATTGTTGGGTGGTGCGATCGCGCTCCTCCCGATCTTTGCCAAAGATATTTTACATGTGGGGCCAGTGGAGTTGGGATATCTACAAGCAGCCCACTCCATCGGTGCTTTGACTATGGCGATTACCCTAGCGTATTTACCACCGTTACGCAAAGCAGGCCCAGCCTTATTGTGGTCAGTAGTTGGCTTTGGGGTTGTCACAATTATCTTTGGACTTTCTCGTTTCTTTTGGCTGTCTATGTTGATGCTGATCCTTGGTGGCGCACTAGATAGTATTAGTGTTGTGATTCGCCACACATTAGTTCAAATCAGAACACCGGATCATTTGCGTGGTCGGGTTGCTGCTATTAATAGCGTGTTTATTAGTGCCTCGAATGAATTAGGAGGCTTTGAGTCCGGCTTGACTGCGGCCCTATTTGGCCCGGTGATTTCCGTTGTGGGTGGTGGAATTGGCACAATTATAGTGGTTATTGCGACAGCTATGATTTGGCCGGGAATTCGCAAGCTAGGAGCTTTGCAGGAGTATAAATAAATTTAAAATGGAAGTATTAGATGATGGAGTTATATCCACTACTAAGTCTTCCATAGATAATAAAAACCCCACCCTATACAAAAGCTACAAAATTATAATTGTTATCTCTTGCTAGGATGGGATTTTTGTTTAGTGGAAGTTGCATATCGCTTAATTAAGAGGTAGACAAACCCAGAGTTTTAGAATTATGTCTAACTTAAATTTACCAATTGCCACACTAAGCAGTTGGGCTACCACCAATATTTGGTATACTGCCTCCGGTTGGAATACCATACTGAGAAGGATTGAAGCTATCAGCCGTTGGAATACCATACTTAGAAGGGTCGAAGCTATCAGCCGTTGGGATGCCAGAGCTACCTAAACTAAAGCTGCCTTCTTTTGGAATACCATACTTAGAAGGGTCGAAGCTGTCAGCCGTTGGAATACCATACTTAGAAGGGTCGAAGCTGTCAGCCGTTGGGATGCCATACTTAGCAGGATCGAAACTGCCTTCTTTAGGAATTCCATACTTATCAAAATCGAAGTTGTCAGCCGTTGGGATGCCAAAAGCGCCTCCAGGTGCAAAAGGATCGCTGATGTTGCCAGGCTGAAGACTATCAGAGTTGTTACTAAGAGAAGAATTTGTATCAGTTGCCATTAGAGTTAATCCTCCTGTTAGGACATAAATTTTGCGTAATCAAAAGATGTCAGGAAGGCACAATTAAGCTTCCTTCGTAACTTTTTCTTGTTTTTTTAGTTGCTAATCTTTAGCTTTTCGGACTGAATTACAGAGTACTTTTATGAGAACTACTCACCAGAAAAACTGTAATTAACACTAGTTTCATTAAAAAATATACAAAAATTAACTGAGTTTTTACAATGGAAAATCTTTAGATACTTGTGTCAAATCTTTAGATAGTTTTTCTATTAAAATTCGCATGATAAGTTCATTTAAATTTGCATAAATCGGACTTGACAAATGGGCAGTATGAGTAAAAAGACTACAATGCTATCTTTGAAAATTTCAAGGAATAGATTGCTCGTATACCTGAAAAACTACTTGGAGTGGGAGGGTAACAAAGCTGTTTCTTACCAGCTACGTGCAGCATCTGTCTGCGACACGTTACGCGAACGTGCAAAATGACGCTTACTCTTGCAAAGAAGCAAGCTACGAGATACCTCTCATAGAGAAAAGAAAGAATAAATAAGTTAAAAATTATTTGGCGCAAGTTTGAAAATTGGTATTAGTAGTTACCACGAGGCATCGCAAATGGTTTATATTGGTTCAAAGCAATCTTAGTATAATGGTAGATATATAAGCTCTGTTTCTAAATCTCAATTTTGAATAAATATTAGAAATTGTTTTTCTAGGTGAATATTATTATGAGCAATAACCTTCCAGCAGACCCTAGAAAATGTTTTAACTTAGCCGAGACTTCAATTAATAAGGAGTCGCCTTTTGTGGAAAGTAATGGATTGCTCTTGTATAAAGATGGGTACAAGACTCCAGAATTTTTAAGCTCATCCTTTTGCATACATCTATTTGGTGAACGAGTTATCGTAGATCACTATGTACTGTTGTTTCCTGATTCAGAAACTCTCACAGACTATACTAAAACTCTGATCAACTATGATGCCAAAATCACCGAAGGACCAGGAAAATGGCCTGATGATTTTTGTCCTGAGCAAAACTTATTGCCCGAAGATGCTAGTATGTACTTTCTTTCAGCCTTAATGCCGTCAGGCATGATTTTGGTACTGCTTGCGCCTAACGCGCCAGATGAACAGATTGCTAGCTTATTCCAGGAGCAAGGTTTTAATAGTGTCCATCACGTTGCTATTCTTGTTGATGATATCTATACAGCAGCAGAAGTATGGCAGAAGAAAGGTTTTATTCCTCTGTCTCTAACTCCTCAAGAAGATGATTCCTTGTGCCAATGGTTTTTCCGCAACTGGGCAGGGCAAATTATAGAGCTAATCTATCGACGATGTATGGGTAAAGAGACTTTTTCTTGTGAGAATATTGCTGGTTTACGCCTTTCAGAATTGGCAGCCTAAACTTGTTAAGTTTGCTCCCTGCGACGGTGGTTAGCAGCTTGTAATAATAGAGATTCTGCAAAAGCGATCGCATCAGTTGCAGATTTACCACCAGCCAACTGCGCTAGTTCTTGCCGACGGGTGTTTAAATTATCCAAGGTAGTAACTCTAACAACAGTACGCTGTTCGGCATTATCATTGTTGGCTTTCTTACCTTTGCCTTGATTGATAGTTTGCTTATCTACACGAAAATGCCGATCGGCCATTGCCGCAACTAAAGGTTGATGCGTAACACATAACACTTGGTTACGTTGACTTAGCTGGTATAACTTTTCCGCGATCGCTTGGGCGACTCTTCCCGAAACCCCGACATCAATTTCATCAAATACCATAGTTCCAGCCACATCAACCTGAGAAAAACAAGCTTTCAGCGCCAGTAAAAAGCGGCTCATTTCCCCACCAGAGGCAACTTCTGTTAAAGGTTGCAGTGGTTCTCCGGGATTGGAACTAAATGTAAAAGTAATTTTATCTGCTCCCATCGCAGTTGGGAAAGCTGGTAATATTTCAACCAGAAATTTCACCTTTTCCATCGCTAGGGGCTTGAGTTCAGCTATCAAACGTGATTCTAAATTAGCCGCCGCCTTACTCCGCAATTGAGTTAACTGATTACTTGCTTGGGTAAGTTTCTCAAAACACGCCTTTTCTTGCTGTTCCAGGCTTTCGATAGATTGTTCGCTGTCGTTAAGTTGGGCTAATTCTGCTTGGATACGTTGGTAATAAGCGATCGCTTCTGTAAGTGTCGGCCCATACTTGCGGCAAATTTGCTTTAACTCCTGAATTCTTTCTTCCACCTCTTCCAATCGGTGCGGATCGGCTTCCAATCCATCCCCATAGGCATTAATCTGCCTTCCTACTTCCATTACCGCAGCTTGCGCGTCCCGCACCAATTCTAATAGGGGTTGTAGTTGGGTATCGTATTCTACCATGTCATTTAATATCGCCTCACTGTCTCCCAATAAATCACCTGCGGCGGGAGTTTCATGATCGTTTTGATACAAAGCCTGATAAACTTTGTAACTCATTTGTTGCAAATCGACGACATGATTCAGGCGTTCCCGTTCTTGTCCCAACTGTTCCAATTCATTAGGCTCACTGAGATTTGCTGTTCCCAGTTCTTGCACTTGATAAGTGAGTAAGTCGAGTTGTTGCAACCGTTCCCGTTCTGATGTCCGGCGTTTTTCTAGTGCTAAATGCGCCTGTTGATAATTACTAAAGCTCGTGGCGACTTTATGACGCTGCTGCATCAAGGAGTCGCCGCCATACAAATCTAACCAGTCCCGGACTTGTGCAGATTGTCCCACTTGCACAGTTTGACCTTGGGCGGTAATTTCCACCAAGCGATCGCGCATTCCTGCCATGATCTGCCGATTCACCAACACACCATTCACCCGCGATCGACTACGGACATTACTCGCAGTGGCTGTGATTTCTCGGCTAATGACTACAGAATTTTCATCAAGTAAATCTATTTCTTGTTCAGTCAACCAAGCCGCTAGGGGAGCGTTTGAGGTGAAAGTAGCTTCTACCATCGCCCGACTTGTCCCCGTGCGAATGACTCTACTAGAAACTTTACCGCCCAAAGCGGCATCAATGGCATCCAAGATAATCGATTTTCCAGCGCCGGTTTCACCTGTTAACACATTTAGTCCCGCGCCAAACTCCAATTCCAATTGGTCAATTAGAGCAAAGTTTTCAATTCTCAGGCAAAGCAACATCAAGCCAAATTCTCCATGAGGGCAGATGCCAGATATTTCTAACTTACAAGACAATAAGTATTATCTTTCAGCAACTAGCAATACCTACTAATATTGAACTAGTATGCCCGTTTAAGTGTAGCAGACCTATTAGTACTAGGGAGCAGGAGGAGACGAGGAAGGAATAACCAATGCTCAATGCTCCATTTCCAATTCCCAATTTCTAAACATATTGTTACAATACTTAATGTGATCGTTCTGACTGGTGGCCTTCTTCATGATTGTTAAGACACTTCCCCCTAGTTCCCAACCGATTCAGGAGGACAGTCGCAACGGCACCAATCGCCGAGGCGACGAATTGGATGTTATTGATGTAGTGCCAGAAGATGCTACACCAAGCTTAGTTGTACGCTCGCCAAGACTCTTAGCAGCCCAAAAGGTGAGAATAGCAGCTCAACCTGAGACGCTTTACGATCCTGTGGGCATAGCAGCGCATTACCAAAATAGAAAAGTGCAAGTTTTACGGCGGATTTTTGCCGTGTTGGGGCCGACTCTATCCTTTGTTTTTGGATTGTGGTCGGATAGTAAACGGGGAATTGTCGTCAAAAATGACCGTCGCCGAGCCACTCAGCTACGAGTATTGCTGACCCAATTAGGGCCTGCTTACATCAAAATTGGACAAGCTTTATCCACCAGACCGGATCTAGTTCCTCCCGTATATTTAGAAGAATTAACTAAACTACAAGACCAATTACCACCTTTCCCCAACGAAATTGCTTACCAATTTATCAAAGAAGAATTAGGCGCACCTCCAGAAGAGGTTTACGCCGAACTTTCGGCCCAGCCAATTGCTGCGGCTTCATTGGGACAAGTATATAAAGGTAAGCTAAAAACTGGTGAAGAAGTCGCTGTTAAAGTTCAACGCCCCGACTTAAGAGAGGGGATCACCATTGACTTGTATATCTTGCGTAACCTCGCGGCTTGGGTGCAGAAAAAGGTTAAAAAGGTAAGAAGTGACTTAGTTGGGATTCTCGATGAATTAGGCGATCGCATTTTTGAAGAGATGGATTACATCCATGAAGGCGAAAATGCAGAGCGATTTTTTGAATTATACGGTCATATAAAAGACGTGTATGTACCGAAAATTTACTGGGAATATACCAATCGCCGCGTCTTGACAATGGAGTGGATTAACGGCACTAAATTAACCCAGACAGAAGAAATTAGCGCCCAAGGAATAGATGCTCGTTATCTCATTGAAGTGGGTGTGCAGTGTTCCCTGCGCCAGTTGCTAGAACATGGATTTTTCCATGCAGATCCCCATCCTGGTAATTTGTTAGCGACAACCGATGGTAAGTTAGCTTATCTCGATTTTGGGATGATGAGCGAGATTAAGCCACCACAGCGTTATGGTTTGATTGAAGCGATCGTTCACGTCGTCAACCGTGACTTTGAAGGATTAGCAAAAGACTACGTAAAGTTAGATTTCTTATCACCAGAAACCGATTTAACACCAATTATCCCAGCTTTTGCGAGAGTCTTTGCTGATGCGGAAGGAGCTAGTGTTGCTGATCTTAATATTAAAAGCATCACCGATGAACTATCGGCTTTAATGTATGAGTATCCTTTCCGTGTACCGCCCTACTACGCCTTAATTATTCGTTCCCTCGTGACGCTCGAAGGTATTGCAATATATATAGATCCCAACTTTAAAGTTCTGAGTGAAGCTTACCCCTATGTTTCTAAACGCCTGTTAACCGATCCAGCACCGCAATTAAGAGCATCATTGCAAGATTTGTTATTTAAAGATGGCAGATTTCGCTGGAATCGCTTAGAAAACTTGTTAAAAAATGCGCGTAATAGTCAAGACTACGACTTTAATTTAGTGCTGAATCAGGGGATAGAATTTCTGTCATCTGAACGTGGTGCTTTTATTCGTGACAAACTAGTAGATGAATCTGTTAACGGACTCGATGCTTTAGGTAAAAATGTTTTGCATAACTTTACCTCTTTGTTACGAGAACGGGTAGGATTGACAGCAGTTAATAAAACTCCAGCCGCTACAGTTGAGCAACAACAAACCTTGGAGTATATCAAACGTATATTAGGTATTCTCCGAGAAACAAGAGGCTTTGATCCAGTGCAAATGACATCCCAAATTGCTCAGTTATTGGTAAATTCAGATGTACAACGTTTAGGTCAACAAATTGCCAACCGCTTCACCCAGAAAGCTGTAGCCAGGTTAATTCGGCAATTATTGGTATCCTAGTAAAAGTTATGAGTTAAAAACTTTATTTAACTCATAAACCATTAATTGTAGCAACTATATAACCCAACTCTTCTAGCTTTTTTTAGACGTTAGTTGCACTTTGAGCAACGCTTTCCTGCTTAGTTTTGCATTCGACTTCAGGACAGAGTGGTATTTCATAAGGATCATCAATACCAGTAAAGTGCTTAATTTCCCCAGATATTGCTTTTTTATATAAACCTAGGACTTACGCATTGACAAGAAACATCATTCATGGAGTTTAGAGAATGCTATCACTGCGAAGGGTTGCAAAAATATGCTCACGTACAACTAATGTGAACATATTTCGTTGTACTTCGTACCAATT
>JADEXV010000205.1 GCA_015206945.1 Nostocales cyanobacterium LEGE 12452
GCCCAATGCCCAATTCCCAATGCCCCACCCCTAATTTACACGAGATAGCATAGTCAGCAATCCTTGTTGACCTAGTAGTATTTCTCGTAGCAGGCTGAAGATACCAACCCAAATAATAGGTGTAATGTCTACCCCACCTATAGGTTGCACCAGCTTTCGCAACGGAATTAAAAACGGCTCAGTGGGCCAAGCTATTAAATTAAAGGGCAAACGATTCAGATCCACTTGCGGATACCAAGTGAGAATGATACGAAATATAAATAAAAATGTCATTACCCCTAACACAGGGCCAAGAATCCAAGCAGTCAGGTTAACACCAGTCATCGGTTTCAGGTACTATCTATCTGTAAAGAGAGAAAAAACTTAGGCGCAGGCGTAGCCTGTCGTAGAGATCGCTAAAAAGTTTTAAGCTTTGTAAAGCACTCCGATCATTATTTTAACCAAATACTGTCACTTCCTTCTGAAATAGAAAAGCGAACTTGCCCGCGCGGTTAACTCAATAATTGGTGAAAGTAGTTACCAAGTTTGGCAGTTCAGAGTTAGAGGCTTCTCAAGAAAGTAATACACTATTAAAATTAGGATGAACTGTGTAAAAAAAGGTTGAGAAGTATGACGCCTTCTTTAGCAAATTTTCTTTGGAGTCTGCTATGGGGTACAGCAATTGTTGTAATACCCGTTACAGTTGGTCTAATTTTCATTAGCCAAAAAGATAAAATACAGCGTTCATAATGCTTATGAGAGTTAATTTAACTCTCACAATCGATTGTCTGTCAGCTATCTACTTAATTGCACTAAAAGCGGCATTTTCTGCGATTGGTGGCAGTTGTAGATGACAGATATAGGTGTTTTTACTTTTCGGTGAATAGCTTCAGAGCTTCTTTGCCAGAGGCTTTGAAGCTTCAATATATCGTGACTAATTAGAGTAGTGATTTTAATTGTGACTCGCTAACATAGATGTGATATTGGGAAAATAGCAATGATAAATTTTGGGCTGAACTCAGCCAGTTTTCTGGCTCAGGTAAATTTTGGGGCAAACTCAGCCAGTATTCTAGGAATTTTCCTGGCTGTGGCTGGGGCAGCACTGTATTTTCTCCGCACTGTGCGTCCAGAATTGTCACGGGATCAAGATATCTTTTTTGCAGCAGTAGGCTTGCTTTGCGGCTTCATTCTTGTCTTTCAAGGATGGCGGCTTGACCCGATTTTACAATTTGGTCAACTGCTTTTAGTTGGCACAACTGTGTTTTTTGCAGTTGAAAGTATTCGTTTGCGGAGTATAGCTACCCAGCAAGCAAAGCGCAACACTCCGATTGTGGATGAAGATCGACCAGTTAGCGATCGCTATTCGTACAACGATCGCAGAAAGTATCAAGCTGAAATGGATGCAGATTTAGAGCCACTGCCTTATGAAGACGAGGAGGAACGCCCAGTGCGTGCCCGGATTCGGGGTAGCAGGGATGAGATTTCTACTCGTGATAACTACTACGAGGAGCAACCCCCCCGTCGTTCAGAACGCCGCAACAGCAGCAGTAGTGAAAGACAGGCTCCATCTGATAGAACGCGTCGGCGGACTTCTGGTCGTCCTGTGAATCGCCCTTCTGAAAGCTCTGAAGATGAAAATTGGGGTTCTTCATCTAGGCAAGTTGATGATTGGGAAAGTTCGGGTGGGGAAGTCAGAAAACCTTCTCGCCGTGGTAATAACGGGTCTGGGCGTCCCGAAAGTCGTGAAGATGATGTTTCTTCCAGACCAAGAAGGCGTCGTCCACCCACTGACTCAACTCCTCGAAGACCGCGCGAAGATGATGATGCGATCCCAACTGATTATGTACCATACAGCCCAATGGAAAAACCAAATGAGGGGCTAGATAATTTGACCGATTTTGATGACGATGTTTAAAACAGTTGGCTTGCAAGTAGGTTTAAAGGCGACGGAAA
Source organism: Nostocales cyanobacterium LEGE 12452 (assembly GCA_015206945.1). Lineage (GTDB taxonomy): Bacteria > Cyanobacteriota > Cyanobacteriia > Cyanobacteriales > Nostocaceae > Nostoc. The sequence continues at coordinate 1,933 of JADEXV010000205.1, forward strand.
ACAGTTGAGGTGGAAAAATTTACGCCTACATTTTGGCTCCAAAGACCAATTCATTGGAGCCTGGTTTTTGGTTTAACAAGTTTGCTTGTATCTTGTGGTACTAACGATATTCCTATAGGTCCTACTTCTCTTAACAGTCGCTACACCGAGGAGCAGCCAGCTTTGAGTGGAAACGGGCGCTTTTTAGCGTTTGTATCTAATCGCAATGGTAATCAGCAGCTACTAGTGTACGATTTGGAGAGGCAAGTTTTTATTGGCACACCGGGGATAAACCGACAGGAGACAATTGCCGAAAGTCCAAGTTTGAGCTACACAGGGCGTTATATTTCTTATCTTACTAGCGATCAAGGTAGACCAGTAGTAGCGCTTTACGATCGCGCTACGCAACAGTCGCAAATCGTCACACCAATTTATCGTGGCTGGGTCAGAAAACCAAACATTAGTCCAGATGGACGTTATGTTGTATTTGAAACCGCCACTCGTGGTCAGTGGGATATTGAAGTCTTAGACCGGGGGCCAAATATTGAGTTAGATATTCCCAACGGTGCAACTGTGGGTTCACCTCCGTAGGGGAGAAGATGAGAAGTTAGAAGTTAGGAGTTAGGAGTTGTGAGACTATTGACTAATGACTAATGACTAATTATATGAAACGTGTTTTTTTTATACCTGTATATTTCTGTTTAAGTTTATTAACTGGGTGTTTTGGCTACCCTCGTCTTTTAAATTATCCCTTTGATCCAGGGGGTCGGAGTCTCAATAGTTTAGCATCGGAATTAAACCCCCAAATTTCTGGGAGATACATGGTTTTTATTACTGACCGACGCGGTAGCCAAGATGTTTATATGTTTGATACGGTAACTCGTAATTTGGTTGATTTGCCAGGTTTAAACTCCTTTGATGCGATCGCAAATCACCCTAGCGTTTCACAAGATGGTCGTTATGTTGTGTTTGCTGCAAGCCGTCAGGGACGATCGGCTATTTTTCTCTACGACCGAGAAACACGCCAATCGCGGAATTTGACTAATAACCTGCAAGCAGAAGTCCGTAACCCTACAATTAGCGCTGATGGTAGTAGGATTGCTTTTGAGTCTAGTAACAATGGTCAGTGGGATGTTTTAGTATATGACCGTTATGGACAACCGTTGAATATACCTCAAGAACCGCGTTGAAACAAAAGTTAGAAGTTAGGAGTTAGGAGTTAAAATTCCTAGCTCCTAACTCCTCACTCCTAACTTTTGTTTTCTACTTGTTGTACAGATTCAATGAGCGATCGCACTTGTTCTGTCCCTTCTGAAGCTTCAAATGATAGGGGAAACTTACCCCGGAGGATCATTCGCAAACCGAGGGGTGCAAGACTGAGTAATCCTTTTAAATCCTGAAAATAATTACCGACTACTTGTAAACCAAATTGACGTTCATCAATCCAACCGCCTTCTTTAACTAAATCCACCAATACTTTTCGGTGACGAATTGAGCGAGTATCACTGGCTTGTTTCTGGGTAAGAATTTCTTGTTTAACTTTGGTGATTTGTTCTAATGGTGCAACTTCCATTGGACAAACTGAATCGCAGTACAAACAACGGGTGCAACCCCATACGCCTTTAGTGCCTTCGTTATAGCTTGCTAAACGATTTTCGGTATCGCTATCGCGGGAGTCTGCTACCATTCGGTAAGCTTTGGCAAGGGCATGAGGGCCTACAAAGTCTGGATTAACTTCACGAGCGTTGCATTCAGAGTAACAAGCACCGCACATAATACAGTTACCAGTTTGATCGAGACGCGATCGCTCTTGTGGTGTTTGCAAAAACTCTCTTTCTGGTACTTGTCGTGCTGCCGTACTCACATAGGGGGCAACTGCCTCTAGATTATTCCAAAAGCTGCTCATATCTACAACTAAATCTTTAATCACGGGCATATTGCCGAGAGGCGCGATCGTGATTTCACCAATAGCATTTACTTTACTTGGGGATGATGGTATTTGTTGTAATCTGGCAAGTTCACTCCCAACATTTTCTTTACAAGCTAAAGCCGAACGCCCATTAATTCGCATAGCACAGCTACCACAAATAGTATTGCGGCAATTTTTGCGAAACGCCAAAGTTCCATCTTGCTCCCACTTAATATGATTGAGGCAATCCAAGATTGTATTACCTGCTTCGGCTTCCACAAGGTAGGTTTGCACAACAGGGGAGGAATTTTGTTGCTGTCGAATGACCTTAAAAATAACTTCCATAACTACTAACCAAAATTTTAAAATTGCTTCACCAGCCTCAACAATCATGAGTTAAAGCAGGTAGTTGCGAAGTGAGTTATACTTTTTCGCCCCTAATTCAAACCCTGGTGTTAAAAGGCTGACGATTAAAGGGCGAGTGATTCTAGTTTAAGGATAACCATTAAAATTTTACTTGTAGTAGCGTTGTAGGCAAGATTTTTGTCAAATTCTGAGTTAAAACGCCAAAAATGTAATCACAGCTTTGCATTGAATTGACCAGTTGGGAATGTAAAGGAAGGAGGGTTTGCTTAAAAAGTAACTTAAGTTGATCTTTGACCTAGCGATCGTATCCAAATGAAATACATATGAAGTTAGCAACATGTCTTGATGTCAACTTGAGTCAAGCAGTCCTGACAGTAAAATTTCGCCTTCGCTACCACTTGAGAGAATTTTTGGATTATATAGAAGTGTGAAAGCCCATGTTTAATATATAGTAGTGGCAATCAAGCACTAGGCAGATGTTAAGAGATTTGTTCTTCCCATAGACAGACGTACAAAATCTTCTAACCGCTTTTGACCTGAAGATAATAAACCGAAGAAAAATTCTCATCACTTTCAAAGAAAAGTTAGAGCACCGCTAAACCCGGAGGTACGTGACTTTTCGCTTTTCGGCTTGCTCTTAATCAGGAAAATATAAGATTGAACTCATTGGTCAAAACTGCTCGTCTCAATTATATAAATTTTTATAAAAGCCAGATAGCAATGCTCGCGATCGCTATAAAGGGTTAAGAAAATCGCCACTGCTTTTTTCAACTTTCAAGTCCAGGAATTTAAATAAAAATTTACCAGCAACTTTAATTCAAAATTAAACAACTATTTTGCTATTATTAGTCCATGCTAGTATTTAATAGAAAATTACGAAGTAGCAAAACCAGAATCAATAGCCGTATCAGCGCGGTTACTACTGCTTTGTTGATTCGTAATGTAGAGACAAGAAAATTCGCGTCTCTACTAGTAGGACAAAAGGGTGTATGCCCGTAGGACTCTATTGAAATACTATGCTGTCCTAAGCTTGAAAGGACAAGTGGAGAAAACTCTACTTGCTCTTTTGCAAGAAAGGCAAGCACTGAAAGTGAAAAACCTGCAATTATTTGGGTCTACGACTTATTTGCAGTAGAACTTAACCCCATTTGTAAAGGTGGCTGAAAGTTACACCGCTACAGTAGCGCCAAAGAAGAAAATAGTTTTCTTTCTGATGGCGAATAATGGTTAAAAGTGCCGTAAAATCACCAAAATTAATGTCTGTGGCAACTATGGCCTCTAGTTGGTTGTGGACAACCATATATAGAAGTGCTTTTGGCTCCTATCGGCAGGAATTCACCCGTTACACTAGGGTCTTCGTAGCTCTATGCAAATGCTAAAAAATTAAATGCTGGCATGAGACTACATTGTTTATCAGTTTGGAGAGAGTAAGGAAAATTTGAGCATAATGACTGAAACTGCAACCGCGCCATTAACTGGAAAAGCACTACTTGCTAAAGTAAAAGAACTTTCCACATTACCACGCCGAGAAAGAGCTAAACAGTGCGGCTATTACACTGTTACTAAGAATAATCAAGTTCGCGTGAATCTCACCGATTTTTATGACGCTTTGCTATCTGCTAGAGGAATTCCTCTAAGTCCAGAAGCACCTAAAGATGGTCGTGGTCGTGAACCGACATATCGGGTTAGTGTCCATCAAAATGGTCAGATTGTAATTGGTGCTACATATACCAAAGCAATGGGCTTGAAGGCTGGAGATGAGTTTGAAATTAGGCTGGGATACAAACATATTCACCTGATTCAACTAGGTGAAAGCGATAAAAAACTAACCTCACAAGATATAGATTCTGACGAATCAGACGAAGATTTGGAAGACGAAGAGTAAATTTGCTGATGGTAAGGATAAGTTTCAGGTGATGATAACTTGTCCTTACCCTGACAGCAAACTGGTAGCTAGGTAAAAAATACGATTTGACCCCTTGCAGAAGTCACCAAATTTAGTAGAGTCTTGATTAATCAGCAAGAAATCTATAATGCAAGAAGTTTATCGTGTTTTTTTTGTTTATTTTGATAACTTTCTTTGAGCCTTCGATCAACGTCTTACTGGCGTTTATAGAAAATGCACCGCCACTAGTTATAGTGACGGCATTTTTTGTTTGCTGGATAGTTTGCTGGTTGCCAGTAGCAACAGTATCAGCAATATTGCTTAATTGGCAACCTCCTAAACCTTTACAGCCAGAGCAGAAAATGCCGTTATTGGTGTCACTTTACCTATTAGCTCCCCTGATCTTGTGGGGAGTTGTTTGGTTGACTAATAAATCTTTTTCAAATTACGGCTTTGTTGGTAATTTTTCAACTCTTGGTTTTTTAGCACTAGGTTTTAGTTTGGGAGTGCTGAGTCTAGCTATTGTATTTGGTGGGCAATTCGGATTAGGCTGGTGTTCTTTTGAAAAGTCTAATTTCAAGTTACTACTACCCATATTGCTACCGATTTTCTTGATAGCGTTATTGGTCGGTGGGATAGAAGAGTTAGTTTTTCGCGGTTTCCTGTTCACAGAATTAGCACAGGATTACCAAGTTTGGTTAGCAGCAGCAATTTCTAGCTTGATTTTTGCCTTGTTACATCTGGTTTGGGAGCAACGCGAAACCGCACCCCAACTTCCTGGATTGTGGCTGATGGGAATGGTGTTGGTGTTAGCACGGTTTGCTACAAGTGGTAATTTGGGTTTAGCTTGGGGATTGCACGCAGGATGGGTATGGGCGATCGCTACCATAGATACAGCAGAACTAATTACTTACACAGGTAAAGTCTCTGACTGGTTCACAGGTAAGAACAAAAAACCCTTAGCTGGCTTGGCGGGAATTATTTGTGTACTGGGAACTGGAGTAATTATCTGGTTCAACTCTTAAGTATTTTAATTTCCCATAGATGATGTCTGTTAACGCAGATCCCCGACTTCTCGAAGAAGTCGGGGATCTAAATCCAACGATTTAGTAGGCACTATTCCACCCTACTAATCTTTATTTAGTACTCAAAACTATTCAGACCTTTTCATTCTGTCAATTTCTCGTTGTAATTCTTCAATTTGACGGCGTAAAATTTCTGTTTCATTTGCGGAAGATTCTGCTGCAACATTTACTGATCCAGAAGCAGGCGATCGCTGATAATTTCCTCGACGAATTTGCTGATATTCTTCGGATACTGCCCACGACCGTAAGTAATGTAAGCGTTCAACAGGGAAAGGATGACTTAACATCATACCCTGAGCGCCATTGTAGATCAAGAATTTATATATCTGATTCAGTCCATCTTCATCCAGTGCCTGATAATTTTCTGACTGCTTAATAAACTCTTGTAAACTACATTCGTTGGCATATTTGTTACTACCGCCAGAGAGTTTCATCATCGTTGACATCACAGGATTCAAGTCATCCATTACTAGTAGTGCAGCGCGATCTGACGATAACTCGGCTTTGCGCCGCCACTCAAAAAAGGCGTAAATCAAGCCTTGGGTGACAATATTACCGATGCCGAAGGTCAATTCTCCCAAGGCAGAAGCAGCACTCATCGCCCACATCGCCATTTGAATTAAAATAGTATGACCACATTTAATATGCCCCAGTTCATGGGCTAGCACCGTCCTCATCTCGGCTTCGTCTAATAAGTCTAGTATCCCTGTATTTATGACTATGTAAGGATTCTCTTGCCCCAAAGCATAGCTATTTGCTTGGGGATTTTGCGAGACAAACAGTGTTGGTTCTGGGTAAATGTCCAAATCTCGGACGCATTCCCGAAACATTTGGTAAATAGTGGAATATTGACGCGGCCCGACTTGGATGCTGTTACCCATTAGATAGACTAATTGAGGGCGTTCGTAGATAAATTCCACAAATTTACGAGCGATTAAATCAAATCCTGGCAAATTTCGTAAAGCTTGCTCGGCTTGGCGATCTAGTGGATGCCTGAAGGCTTCGCTAGATATTCCTGTGTAAGTTGGCATAATTATAAGGTATTGGGTGATTGGTCATTAGTCATTGGTCATTGGTCATTAGCAAACGACAACTGACAAATGACAAGATAATAGAAATGGGGCAATTGGAAGTAAAAGTCACTTTGTATGGAATTGAAAGCGTGTGATTGAGGCAGAAGTTCATTTGTCACTACATAACTTTTTGCGATCGCAAGCGGGGTTCCCTTCCTGGCCCCATCATTTGACGATGGCACGGTTGGTAGCACGCGCCTTGCGCCTGGGACGTAGCGCCCTAATTCAAGTAGGGGCAGTTAGTGGCTATCAAGGGCGGTATCGTACTAGTTTCGTAGCATCAGCCCTAATGTGGCATGGCCCTGTAATTATTGTTGCTCAAGAAACAGTACAGCAACTTCTGCTGCGGGTGGAAATTCCCCGTCTACAGCAGTGGCTACCAACCAATAAATCGATTAGGACAGGTGATGCTTGGCCTGATGCTGAGTTCCAAGGGTTACTGTTGACCTCCCCAGAAGCTTGGTTAAAAGGACAGTTAGCTGGTGGCTCACGCTTTCCCCAAGGCATCCCCACAATTATTGATGGGATAGACGATCTCGAAGATTGGGTGCGTCATCAACTTACCCAAGATATTCAACCCGATGATTGGGATCAACTCATGCTGGCTTGTCCCAACCAAGCTGAGGCAATTCGTGAAGCACGGATACAACTAACACACGAACTTTTTCAGCATCCTGCTAATCCATATCAGTGCTATCTAATTTCCCAGCCAGAAATAGAAATTTTGAGTCGCCTGTATTTGGCTTTAGATCGAGTAAACCTCCCAGATAAGTGGAAAAATTTCTGGCAACAATTTCAAACCCTTGATGAAAATCTTTCGCCCCCTACTTCCCCTCCTCTCTTCTGGGCGACTATTGCCCATCGGCAAGGTTTATTTTCTTTGCACTACGCCCCAATGGAATTAGGGGAAATACTCTCGCCGATTTGGCAGCGACAACCAGTAGTTTTAATTGGCAGCGCTCTCGAACCGGAAACTGAGGCTCCCCTTTTTCGCCAGCGCTTGGGTTTAGAAGATTTAACTTGCCTGAAGTTCTCCTCAGAGAATCAAGCGGAAGCAATTCAACTGTATGTACCCTATAAGTTGCCTCTACCCAACACGCCAGAATTTCAAGCGGCATTTATTCACAAAGTCCGCACACTGGTTTGTCTAAGTGCGACAGCGCCAGGGTTAACGGTTATCTTAGTGGGAGATGTACCACTAAAGGCTCAAGTAGCGGCAATTCTAGCTTCAGAGTTTGGTTCGCGGGTGCAAGTAGAAAAAACTTGTTTAGATGAAAATGGTATTTTGATTAGCGGTTGGGAATTTTGGCGAGAACATCAACGAGTCTTGCCAGCACCCCATCTGTTAATCATTGCGACGTTGCCCTTACCATCTTTGGAAAATCCTCTGGTAGCTGGCAGGGTAGCTCTTTATAAGCGATCGCATCAAGATTGGTTCCGTTTATACTTGTTGCCAGCAGCTTTAAATGAATTACAAAGAGCGATCGCTCCAGTACGAGAAAGTCAAGGGATTGTGGCTTTGCTTGATAGTCGTGTAGTTAACCGCAGCTACGGCGCTCAAATTCTCTCAGCTTTAAGTCCTCTGGCACGCATTAACTATCTCGATCCCAGCCTGTTTTCCAATACCGATGAGGAAAATTCTGCTTAAAATTCAGTTACCAGTGTTTAATGCCCAATTTAAATTTTGTCAACCAAAGCGCGATCGCCCAGAAGCAAGAACTATTATCAGCTTATGGAAGGTGATGCGATTCATCGCCTCTCTATAGGCATGATTTCTGGCAAGATAAATTTAGAACCTAAGTAGAATTTGAGTTGCTGATTATGGGTGAAGCAAAACGTCGTAAAACCACACTAGGGGAAACATACGGTCAAGAGACTCGGATCTTGTCTTGGGTTCCGATCACAAAAACTCAAGGCGAACAATTTGTCACTTGGACTACTCGTGGTGCTTGGATAGGTATTGGTCTTATGGTTGTAGGATGGGCAACAATTCGTTTTATCGGCCCAGCTTTCGGTTGGTGGCAAGTAGTCTATTAATTGTTAATTCATAATTGAATTAGTTGGAATCTAGGCTCCAACTAATTCAAGACCACTAAAAAAGACAATAACGCACAAGTATCTTACTAATAATTACGAATTACGTTAGCGCAATGGTAGAGGGTTTGCGTACTCTATGAGAAAGCAATCTAGGCGCAGCCTCTTGTAGAAAGCGTTATGACGAATTGCGAATTAGTTAACTGAGTTATTAATAAAAAATAATTACTCTCTTTGGATAGATAATCGAAATATATTATATATTCATTAAATTTGGCAAAACCAAATTAAGATAAGAATCCTTCTAAATTACCCTGCTTTGGTTCGTACAACTTTTTGAGAATAATCTAAAAATACTTGGAAATATTGCCTAAATGGCAACATTGCTCTGCTGGGTTTAGGTATTGTCAGTGTTAAGTTTTTCCATTGTGGATTCTACACTCACATTTGTCTACTAACTACTTATGTTTGTATAAAGTATTGCATTTAATTTCTGGCAACTACTTAATCTATCATTTGCACTGTCATCTGCTTAACTTTATATATCTAGGAGGAACGAATTTGGTATAACTAATCATTTGTCTATACAAAAATCTACGTTAGAAAGAGAACAGACTAAACATCTAAGCAAGAGACAGTATAACGATGCAAAACTACATTATGGCCTCTAATAACCGTGTATTTGACTGCACATAGCTAATAAAAACCAAATATGTACTTTTTTTGTAGTTGACTAGTGCTAGATTTAAGTTACCCTTAAAGCGGATCGCTTACTGTAAGAATGCACTCTGACAGAAGTGTATAAAGATATAGTTAAATTTAGCAATTCTGTCCGAAATTTTGAATTTGCAAACTGAATAGTTTGATACGGCTCTCAAAACTTCGATCCACTACCTTAAACAAGGTAGTCAATTAACGACTCAATATCATCCGTCTGATAATTGTAATGAATAGTTTACAATACCAATGGATGAGAAAATCTAAAGAAAATATAAAAGAAACTCAAATTACTGTGGTGTCTGGAGGACAAAAGTGTTTCTGAGACTAGCACATCAACATCGACAATTCGTTCAAGACTTAGTAATGAACCTGCAAGCCTTGGCGATTGTATTGGAGCGTCGTGGGTATCCAGCATCGTGCTATACCTGTGGCGACCAAATGAATAGTGCATCGTTTATGGTTAGCTTAGGTGATAACCATCTGATTAGATTTTTGGTGTCCGATTACGGCATTACTTGGACGGAAATGCGGGATGACCGCGAATTAATGAAGCTAGAGGGTGCGGAGGCAATTAGCCAACTAGACGAATTGGCCGATCTTGTCAAGCAATCTATGCAAAGTGATACAGGCTCTAAAACTCTTGCCAAGAAGTATTAAGGTTTCAAAGGTCGGTAGCAAATTAGAAATTGATTATCGGTAACTGTTAATCGGTAACAGTCAGTTAGTTAGCGATCGCTCCTACCCGTTATCTCAATTATCATTAAGTGATTGGCCATAGCTAGCCCATCGCATATTTTTTGTAGCTACCAAAACCTCATGAGCCGGGTCAAAATCATCGTTATTGCGCGTTATTAAGGTGTCAGATGGTGAATCTGGGCAATAGCAGCAATTAGAATGTCAGATACAATACACCTAAAGTCCATTGCCAATTAAAATAAAGGGTGCCCAATAGTACGGATGACTAAAGTCATTAACTGCTGCTACGGGTGCATTGTGACTTATTTCCTTCCAGTTCCCAGTAATTAATGAGACTTGAGCTTGACGTAAAGCTTCAGTTTTACTCAGCTTTTCAGTAGAGAGGATACCATAAAAAGCACTCATGAGTGCTTGCGTACCACCATCATCTACAGACCATAAAGAGGCGATCGCGGCTCTAGCGCCGGTTTGTTGCATCTGATAGCCGAAGCCCAAAATTTCTTCACCGTTACCTAACTTGCCTCCCAAGCCGGTTTCACAGGCGCTCAACACTACCAAATCTACATTCGGGAGTGACCAAGTGGCGACATTTCTAAAATTAACGCGATCGCCATTCCCGAATAAAATAAACGAATCTTCTGGTTTACCCACCACAAAGGCTGCATGAGTCGCTAAATGGACAATTGTATAATCATCCATTTGGGGTACAGTGACTCTGGGAGTAAAGGCATCGTCTAAAAGCTTCGTAGTTTCAGGAACCGCAGCTGCTAGACTTTCCACCTCCCGCGTTGCAAAGGGTAAGCCAGCAAAAGCAACCTGTCGATTCCCAACCTTGATTTCATAATTACCTTTAGTAAAAGCACCCGCTAAAACCCGCAAAGTGGATTGTTTTGGGGTGTTTAAGTTAGTCAGACTGGCAGATGTAATGTGATTCACATTAAAGCGCTGCACCAGCCATTGTTTGCCATCATATAAAGCAGTTAAAGGAATGTAGCGTAACCGATCGTCTGGAGCGTAAATCAGAGTTTGCGTATCTGATAGCTTCAAGTCTTTCTCTATCGGTTTAATTAGCCAGTCATACAATTGGCGTGCAGGTGCTTTGATATTTCGACTGGGATTGATTAAAGCTTGGCGGAAAGCATCAATTGTTTGATGGAGGTTTTCGCGTTTTACAGCAACGGTGCGATGGATTGGTGGGGATTCAGGAGTTACCAAGACCAATTCCAAACTATCTTTTAAAATCAGTGGGTAGAGTAATGCCGATTTTTGCGGTAATCGCGCCAAATTATCTCGAAGTTCGTTGAGACTTTCCAAATCCAAATTTTGCCGCCTAGCTGTACGGCTAATTTGCTCTACCTGTGCTTTCACTGAAGGACTATTGATAAATTGGTTAAATCCATCTAGAAGTTGCTGTTGATTTAAGACTAGTTGCTCGATGCGTTGTTTCTGTTCGAGCGATCGCTGTTGGGGAGAAATTTTCCGTAGTGTTGTCAGTTCTTTACCCAGCACAACAGCATTATCGACACTTTGATCCAGCTTTTGTTTAATTGGTTTTTCTGTTGCCGCTATATTAATACCTTTGACAGTACGTTGATTACCCGGCACATTCTGGAGATATTCCTCTAGTTCTTCAACTTTGAGTAAATCCATTGTCCTTTGTGCTTCAGCAACACGTCCCTGTTTCAGCAATCGTTCACCCAAAATGCGATATGTCTGGCTAACAGTTATGTTGTAAGCATCTGGTTGTGGCGCACTCAGTACTGATGGATTCAAGCGAGCTTTCTCACGATTAATCAAGCAATGCTTGTAAAAAAAAATTGCTAACTCTGGCTGGTTTTGGATATCGAATAAGTAACCAATGTTACTGTACGTTTTGCCAAGTTGAACCAGATCCCCAAGTTCTTTGTTAATTAATAAGGCTTGCTGATAGGATCGAAGTGCTTCAGAATACTTTTTTTGACTTTGGTAGATTCTGCCGATGTTGTTGAATGTTACTGCTTCCCAAGAGCGCTCTCCAAGGTCTCTACTGATAGCTAATGCTTTCTGTAATCTCTGCAACGCTTCTTGCGATTGACCTTGGCGAGATTCTTTGATAGCTTCTTCATTGAGCCTTGCAATTTCTGAGAGTTGATTATTCTTGGGTAAAGCTTGAGCTTTTTCTCCAGATTCGTACCTCAACCTTGCATTTGTATTTACCTGGTTAATGTCTGGATATACCATCCCAAAACCTAGTAAGCTAAGTAGAGATAAAGTAATAACACTCACATGCCGGAGATTAGCCTGCATAACAAAACACTCCCTACGCTCGGAAGGTAAATATTAAATCAAGAAGTCCGGCAACGCAATTAATTTTTATGCTATTCAATAATTTGAAAAATTTATAGGTACTGAGAAAATTGAAGATGTCAGAAGAAAAACCCAGCCAACCAAAATTGCCACCAACCAGTGCCCTTGACAATCCATCAACTAACGAGTTTGGGAATTGGTTTGAATATCCTGTCAGAGTGCAACCCCACCACACTGACTATGGCGGTATTGTCTGGCACGGTTCTTATATAGCTTGGATGGAAGAAGCGCGGATTGAATGCTTGCGATCTATAGGGATTGAATTTGCTGATTTAGCCGCCATTGGTTGCGATTTACCAGTTGTAGAATTGTCGGTGCGTTATCATCGTTCAGTTCAATTGGGTATGGCAGTGATGGTAAAAACGCGCATGGCTGAGGTGACAGGTGTCCGCATCAATTGGGATTATGCCATTGTCTCAACTGATGGACAAGAATTATACGTCACGGCTAAGGTGACATTAGTGGCTTTAGATCGCGACAGAAGCAAGATAATG
>JADEXV010000206.1 GCA_015206945.1 Nostocales cyanobacterium LEGE 12452
CTCCCTGCCCCTAATCCCCAGAGGGGGCCCCGAGTTCCCCGCTTGCGGGGGGGGGTGTTAGGGACTTTTGCAAGATGTCTATTAATTATTAAACATAGTAAATGGGTAATTGTCGTGCAACAATTACCCATTTATTAAATTACTATTGCGTATTAGTAAATATTCCCTTCTCTATTCAGTTGTTCATCATGTTTGGCAATAACCCAAATTGCATGAATACTACCGGGTAGCCAACCTAAAACTGTGAGCAAAATGTTAATAAACAGAGTTGGGCCAACTCCAACAGTCAGGAAAACGCCTAAAGGAGGCACTAACAAACCTAAAAGAAAACGAACTAATTTCATGATTTTGCCGTATTTTTGTGATTTTCTTTAATTACATTCTCGTGAAGATACCGAATTAGGAAATCCACCTTCGGATATTTATTTGGAGTAGAGATGTGAGAAGACTGGTCTTTCTACTCCTTCATAATACTTATCTAGAAGGTAATTCACCTTGGGTTTTTTCGCCACTGCTGGTTAACAGGTTTCTTTCAACAAAGTAGTTGTTAATGAAGGTGTTAGCAAAAGTTAGAATCACTGGCCCAAGAAGGAAACCAATAATTCCACGAACTGCGAACCCAGGAACTAGGACTGCTGCTAACCAAAAACACAAACCGTTGACGACGAGCGAAAATGCTCCAAATGATAGAAAGTTAAGTGGTAGAGAAAGAGCAGACAAAACTGGTTTAACTGAACCGTTAATTAGACCAATTACTAAAGCCGCAATCATAGCTGCGGGAAAGTTAGCAATATTAACGCCTGGAACAACTAAATCAACAATCAACAGACTCAAAGCTGTAGCTAGGGCGGTTAATAATGGTGTTAACATTTTTCTTACCTAATCACTAAAGATTTTTTGTAACTTCTTATCTCATCTTCAGCTATGTACTAAATTTTAACCTCTCTTGCAAGATAGAATTTGCTTCTATCGTTAGGCCGATCATTGAGAAAATATAGCGGTTCCAATCCTGCGTAGGTTTTACTTAAAAAAGCACTCCAAGGTAGGTTGGGGAGCCACTGCGCCCTTGCGGTTCCCCGACTTGTACCCCTGCGGGGAAGCAAGCTACGCGCAGCGTCTCCGATAGGAGAAGCACGTGGCGTTTGAGGAACAAAAGCCAACATTTTCACCTCTTTGTCGGGTTTCACTACCTACAACCCAACCTACAAATCTTCTTAACTGATTATTATTGCGATCGCTCAGATTTTCCAGACTCAGGCTGATAGTAAAGGGCTGATTTATACAAGATTTGTTCTTGATGGGTTTCTAAAGTGCAATCAGACAAAGGGTAAGTTACACAAGTAACAACATAACCAGCCTGTACTTCGTTTGGGCGCAGAAATTTTTGCTCACTTTGGTCAACTTCACCGCTAATGAGTTTAGCGACACAGGCAGAACATTCGCCTTGTTTGCACCCAGATGGTAGGCGGATACCAGCTTCTTCCGCCATATCCAGAATATATTGATCGTCTGGTACTGAAATGGTGCGATCTAATCCAAGTGTAGGATTGATAAATCGAACTTGATAAACTGCCATCTGCTGTTTCTAATTATTGTTTAACTGCTTTCATCGATAAACTAATTCGCTTGAGTTTCTCGTTGATTTCTAGCACTTGCACTTTGACTACTTGTCCAACTTTGACAACTTTGTTGGGATCGTCTACAAATCTATCAGCAAGTTGGGATATATGCACCAACCCATCTTGATGTACGCCGATATCGACAAAAGCACCGAAGTTAGCGACGTTCGTCACAATTCCTTCTAATTCCATTCCCACATTTAAATCTCTAATTTCCTTAATCCCTTCTCTGAAGGTGGCATATTTAAACTCAGCACGAGGATCTCTACCTGGTTTTTCTAGTTCGCTGAGGATGTCGCGCAGTGTGGGTTCGCCGACGCTATCGGTAACGTATTTCTTCAGGTTGGTCTTTTTAAGTTTTTCGGCAATTTGTGTCACCTGATTTAATGGCACATTTAAATCAGATGCGATCGCTTCTACTACAGAATAACTCTCTGGATGCACTGCTGTATTATCCAATGGGTTGTCGCCGCCGCGAATCCGCAGAAAACCCGCTGCTTGTTCAAAGGCTTTTGGCCCCAACTTCGGAACTTTCAACAGTTGTCGGCGATTTTTAAAGGCTCCATTCTGGTTACGATAGGCGACAATATTATTCGCAACTGTTGCCGTAATCCCAGAAACAGAAGTCAGAAGTTCTTTGGAGGCCATGTTCAAGTCTACGCCGACGTAGTTAACGCAGCTTTCTACAGTCTCATCCAATTTCTTTTTCAGCAATTTCTGATCGACATCGTGCTGATATTGTCCCACACCAATGGATTTGGGATCGATTTTCACAAGTTCCGCCAAAGGGTCTTGCAAACGGCGGCCGATGCTAATTGCACCGCGCACGGTAATATCTAAATCGGGAAACTCTTCTAGCGCTACTTTACTTGCAGAATATATAGATGCGCCAGACTCATTCACCATCACCTTAACTGGTTTGCGTTCTATACTTTGTAGTACTTGCGTGACAAATTCCTCTGTCTCGCGGGACGCTGTACCGTTACCGATGGCGATTAACTCAATTTTGTACTTTTCAATCAGATTTTTGACAGTTTGTGCAGCTTTCAGTCGCTGTTCAGCCGCTTGGTGCGGAAATACTGCCTGATATTCCAAAAATTGTCCAGTTTGGTCAAGTACAGCAACCTTACACCCAGTTCTAAATCCAGGGTCTATCGCTAGGGTTGGTTTCATCCCTGCTGGTGCAGACAGCAGCAACTCCCGCAGATTAGTTTCAAATGTCTTAATTGATTCTATGTCTGCATAAACTTTTTTCTCGGAAATTACCTCTCCCATTAGAGATACTTTCATCAAACGATTGAATGCATCCTTCAGCATCGCCTGATAAAAATCCCGAACTGTTCGAACTTTGGTTTTAATTTCTTTCGACTCCAGATAGTAAAGTACCGTATCCTCATCAAAAGCAATTTCAAAGCTTAATATTTTTTCAGCTTCCCCCCGACACAACGCCAGCATATTGTGGGGTGCAATATTTTTTACCCTAATTTGATAGTTACGGTACATCTCAAATTTGGTTGTACCTTCAGGATAATCATCTTTGATGCGGGAGACAAATACCCCTTCTTCTAAAAGATAATCGCGGATATATGCACGTAACTCAGCTTTTTCAGCTACTTCTTCCGCCAAAATATCAGCAGCACCTTTGAGCGCTTCTTCTGCTGTTTTTACTCCCTGCGTTTCCAAAATATACTTAGCCGCTTCTTCCTCTAAGGATGCAATTGCAGCATTTTTGACATTTAACGACTTGATGAACTCTGCTAATGGTTCGAGTCCTTTTTCTCTGGCGATAGTGGCACGGGTGCGGCGCTTTGGGCGATAGGGTAAGTATAAATCCTCAAGTTCGGTTTTTTGTAAGCAGGATGAGATTTTGGCTTTGAGTTCATCTGTAAGTTTACCTTGTTGGGCGATCGCACTTAAAATCACCGATTTTCGTTCTTCCAGTTCTGTTAAATAAGTATATCGATCGGCCAGTTCCCGTAGTTGCACTTCATTCATCTCGTCAGTGCGCTCTTTGCGGTAACGTGCAATAAAGGGAATTGTTGCACCCTCCGCCAAAAGTTCCAGCGCGTTTTGCACCTGATGGGATTTGAGGTTTATTTCAGTTGCCAGTATTTGAGGAATGTTCAGCATTAGGTGTCTAAAATGAAAATGCTACTTCTAAAGGTAATATGCTAGATCCTTATCCTGGCGCAAGTCCAAAGTTTTAAGCTAATTTACCAGATGATTGTTCACAAGAGTGCAATTGGCGAAATAGACAAAACCCACCTACGCAACTTTTATAACCCTTTCAATCTGCGTAGATGAATGAGAATTTGTCTAGCAGAAGACAGTTTGGTTGATTGGGGAGAACGGCAAAAGTAGCATCACCCACAGGATTTGTCTGTTCCTAAACACTAGGCAATTATTTTGCGCAGCGTCTCGTACCCACTTTTAAAGCTTGCTATGCACTACAGAACAAAGAGTTGTCAAGCTTTTTGGCGCTTCATCTATTGTAATAATTATTCCAATTGGCGTAAAATACAACCTTGCGTAATCTTGATTTTCTATAATATTTATTTCGCTCGACTGTTGTAGCCAAAACCTTATTGGATGTAAGATTAACCACACTTCCGAAAAATTTGTTTTAAAAACACTACAACCTTTAGTTCAGAGGTTAGTAAAATGCTTTTGTTTTTCTTGATACCACTATGTACTGCTTTAGCTACAGGCTACTTGTTCAAAAAGAGTAGTGATGAAATTGCATATCTTGCAGGTGTATTTGCAGCGATTAGCTTTATCTTAAGTTTAGTATTAGCACCTTGGCAGATTCAGTTTGGATTATTAATCATTGTCTTCGTCATTACCAATAAACTTTTGCAGGATAATGAGTCCAAACAATAGGAAAACAACCTAGAGAAACCTCTATCCAGCCAAGAAAACTCAGCATTGTTTTTCTTTATACCACTACGTGCTGTTTTAGCTACTGCCTACTGGTTCAAAAAGAGTACTAATAAAATTGCATATTTCACAGCGATTAGCAACGATTAGGTTGATTTTAAGTTTAGTATTAGTACCTTGACAAATTCAGTTTGGATTGTTAATGATTATTTTCATCATTACTAACAGACTTTTGTGAGAATAATGAGTCTAAACATAGAGAAACTTTTACCCAGCCAGGGAGAATTTGCAGACGACCATCTGTGTCTGACATATATAAATTTAGATAAATATTTCTGTGGATAGATAGAAAAACACAATTTAAACTTGCGATTATCATCTAAAATTTAACTGTAATTTAGTGTAACCTTGTATTATATTGCCAGTACAAGTACTGTTATTCAAGTTTCAATTTTCCTTTAATCAACTCTTAGCTTTGCATTTATCGAGTCTGATCCTAAATCTTTACTTCTACAATTTTAACAGGGTGGTTTCATACAACCAGAGAAAAACTAAAACTGGGCTTCAAAGCCTCTACCTGAATCGGAGAGAGGTTTGGATAGGGGTAAACAACTATGCTACAAAACGATAAATCAAAACTTATATATTTTTCTTTTTTCGTATGAAACTACCCTGCTTACATCTACAAGTTTAATACCCAGAAATTGCTTCATCAATGTACGTACAAATTTTTAAAACAAAAATTCATAATCAAAGAGGATTTTCGTTTTATGAAGTTTTTGTTTAAGTGTATTTGTCAGTAGATAAATTTTTGATAAAGTACGACGATAAATTTGCAACATGTCTTTCTCATGGTATTCTAGTAAGTAATTACATGTAGCAATAAATTTGGAGAAAAGAGCCTATTTAAAATTATAATGAAAAACCAAGCAAACCCAATACTAAACGGTGTAGTGTAAAAATATCTCAAATTTAATGCAAGCAACATCAACTTAAAGTTGATTAGCCAACGCTAGTTTGTATTGGTTGTTTTGTGGAATAAACTCTATTTGGACATTCAGTAAAATTCCCCATAAACCTGTAAAGCGTATTCCTGTAGATTGATTTATCTCTCTATGATTTACGCAACCAGTCAGGGTTGTATTACTTCTTCTGTTCCCATGCCCAAAAAGAGTACATATACATACTCAATTTGAGTAAAAATTTTTACTTTTATAAATCGGCTTAATTGCCAGCCAAGATTGCAGATATGTCTGTGAGCCGGGAGAAACTTTATGATATGTCAGTACATTAATCAACTTTCCTGGAGCAAATAGAGAATATTTCTCAAGGCAGCTAGGTTTTATAGCTTAAGAAGATCAATAGTATCTTTAAAAGATTTCTACAACAGGATACAACTGATAAAAGTTAATGAATGGATTAATCAAAAATTCTGGTAATCCATTTTAATTTAGGTGCATCTGTTAAATATGTGAGTGTAATCAGAGTTCAGCATCAGCGATGTCTACGACGAACTACACCTACACTGCAAACTTTGTATATGTCTGCATCCACTACGCGATCGCGCTAAAAATAGCGTTAGAGCAAAACTGGGTAGCACAGAAAATATCTGTAATTCACAGTTGG
The DNA here is from genome assembly GCA_015206945.1 of Nostocales cyanobacterium LEGE 12452. Classification (GTDB taxonomy): domain Bacteria; phylum Cyanobacteriota; class Cyanobacteriia; order Cyanobacteriales; family Nostocaceae; genus Nostoc. The sequence goes on from JADEXV010000206.1 coordinate 6,123, forward strand.
GCAAACTCCAAATTGATTGTGCAAATTGCCAAGCAATAAACTGGTTTGCTTGAGAGTATAACCCAGTAAAAAATTAACCGTGCTTTACTCCGAATCATATCGAACACTGCCATGATAGAGCAACCTGGAATATTACGTAGTATTTAGTTTTTAACTCTAGGGCATGAGCTTCAACAATCATTTTGATATTCAGTCACTTCAACATAGCCTTTTTAATTGTGTTGTCTATTTACTGAACTGGAGGTCGAATTGTAGAGAAGGTGTGGCCAAGATATGAAACGTTCAAAAAAACTGATTTTTACTGTTTGGTTCATACCTACTATCTTGATTAAGGCAAAGTACTATGAAATCTATGTCGCAAAGTCCAAACTTTAAAATAATCCCTTATATTATTTTATTTGTAAGTATTTTACTTAGTATCTGTGGACAATTGCTCATGAAAAATGCCATGCTTTATACAAGTGAGGGAGTATTTACTTGGGATTTTATTCAAAAATTAACATTAGCTATTACTGTCTATTGTTTAGGAATAGTCAATTGGATATTGGCTCTGCGATCTGTCAAATTGAGTATTGCTTATCCACTGACAAGTTTAAATTATGTTGGGATACTTTTCGGTTCGTACTACTTTTTTAACGAGGTGATTACACTAACTAGAGTAGTAGGAGTTGTCACTATCTTCTTGGGTGTTCTTTTAGTAGTTATCCCCATAAAAAATCTCAAATTTAGATAATTAATTACTATTATTTGAAAAATTCAAAATGAGTATTTTTACTTGGCTAAATTTAATACTTGTTGTTTTGTTTGGAACAATAGCTCAACTCTCGCTCAAGTATGGAATTTACATCTCTAACTCTAATAAAGGAGAAAGCGGCTCTCTCAAAAATCTCTTATTATCTCGTTATTTTTTGATTTGGTTTATCTGCTATACATTTATGACTATATTGTGGCTTTATATATTGCGGACAATTCCTTTAAGTCAAGCATTTCCAGTTTTAGGATTAATGTATGCATTTGTACCAATTGCTTCTCACTATCTTTTAAAAGAAGAAGTTGTTTTTAGTCAGTGGTTAGGAATTTCCGTTATTATAACTGGCGTAATTCTAGTTGGACATTAATAGCTTAATAGGCAAATTATGAGATTATTAATATTAACAGCTTTTGAACCTCATCCTCTAACAAATTTTCACAAAATCTAAATTTTATGAACATAGGCATCGTTGGTGGAGGTATAACTGGGCTAGTATTAGCTCAACGTCTTTCACATCAAGGACATAAAGTCACTGTCTTTGATAGTAACAAGCAGCTTGGTGGACTTACGACCTATCATGATTATGGTTTATTTACCTGGGATCGCTTTTATCACGTTATTCTACCTTCTGATACTCACTTAATAAATTTCCTCAGAGATATTGGTATTGGAGATAAACTGCGTTGGCATCGAAGTTTAACAGGCTTTTATGACAATAAAAAATTTTATTCTATTAGTAACAGTATAGAATTCCTGCGTTTTCCTCTATTTGGACTTATAGGTAAAATCAGATTAGCTTTTACTCTTCTATATGGTTCACGCCTTAATAACTGGCGGCGCTTAGAAAAGATCTTAGTTGAAGATTGGTTATTGAAACTCGGTGGTAAAAACACATACGAAAAGCTGTGGAAACCTTTGCTTTTATCCAAATTAGGAGAAAACTATAAGCGAATATCAGCAGTTTTTATTTGGGCTTATATAAAACGACTATTTTCAGCGCGCGATTCTTCATTAAATAAAGAACAACTTGGTTATGTCTCAGGTGGTTACAAAACTGTTTTTGACCATATAGAAAAATTAGTTTACGCGGCTGGAGGTCATATCCACAAAGGTGTTGCAGTTGAATATATTGCACCTCATCCAGGTGGTGGAATGTGGGTAGAATCTCAGGGTAAAAAAGAGCATTTTGATAAAGTCATCTTTACTGGCCCAGTTAATATTTTGCAACAGGTTGCTGCGAAGGAACTGGTAAAAGTTTCAGACACTGGTAAAACAGTAGAATACCTGGGTGTAATCTGCATGGTACTAATTACTCGTAAGCCTCTAGTTCCTTATTACGTAGTAAATATTGCCGATAAAAATATTCCTTTTACCGGAGTTATCGGTATGAGTAACTTAGTTTCTTTACAAGAAACAGCAGGGTATCACATTACATTTCTACCTAAATATATACTTTCCACTGACCAGTTGTTAAAACAACCAGATGACGAATTACGCCCAATATTTTTCCAAGGTATACGTTTAATGTTCCCCGAACTTAAAGCAGATGACATTGTGGCAGCACATATTAATCGAGCGATTAAAGTACAGCCACTACAAGTTTTAAATTATTCCAGCCTTGTTCCAAAAGTGAGTACTGAAAACGATGATTTTTTCGTCGTCAATACTTCACAGTTGGTCAATGATAGCGTCAACAACAACGCAGTAGTTCGACAAGTCGATGAATTTCTCAAAAAATCAGCATTACTGAATTCTTGAAATTTGAGTAATCACACTTTATTTTAAAAATCACACGAGGTCTTTATGAGTCTTTTTGTTCTTTTACCCGCATATAACGAGCAAGAATCAATTCGACCCTTGTTCAAAAAGTTTCAAACATTGCAGCAAATCTTTAATATAGAGATAGAACTGATTCTTGTCGATGATGGCAGTAGCGATAAAACTGCTCAGACTGCAATAGATGAATCTCAATCACTAGATATATCACTGAAATTAGTCCAACATCCCAAAAATGCTGGTTTAGGTCAAGCAATTAAAACAGGTTTCACGACTTTCTTAGAAATTTCCAAAGAAGGTGATTTTTTAGCGGCGATGGATTGTGATAATACTCAACCACCAGAACTGCTAATAAAAATGTATGACACTATGATAGCTGGGAGCTATGATATTGCGATCGCATCTAGATATCGCAAAGGTTCTAAAGTCATAGGCTTATCAAAATTTAGAGAGGTGATGAGTTACGGAGCCAGCTGGCTTTTCAGAATTGCCGCCCGTGTACCAGGTGTAAAAGACTACACTTGTGGTTACAGACTGTATAACCGTACTTTCCTCAGTAAACTAGATATGTATTATGGGGACAATCTATTCACTGAAAGTGGATTTGCTTGCATGATAGATTTACTGCTGAAAGCCAAAGCCCTCAAACCAAAAATCGTAGAAATTCCAATGGTTTTGAGATACGATGAAAAGCCGACTGCTAGCAAAATGAAAATTCTGAAAACTATTACTCGAACCCTAAAGCTCTTGTTTAAGAATCTACTATCAACAGAGCCAGCTTCTAATTTAGGTCAGACTTTCAAACAGCGAGAAACAGTCAGAATTCCACTAAAAATGGCAAACCGTAAATAAACCTGAGAAGAAAAGTCTGGATTATTTGGTTGAGAAGAGTGGCAGTAAATACATAAATATAAGTGTATTTTTCTACACTTATACAAAAGCGGAGCAAGGAAAGCTCCGCTTTTGTATTCTGACTTCTGAATTCTTCGTCAAATAGCTCCAAATTTCTAGTCTGTGGGCGGATTTGCTAAGGCGTTGTTAAAGGGGAGGGAAATCCACACGTTTTTCTAGCAGCTGTGGCTTTTGCTCATTTGTTAGACTGAACAAACCAGGATTTTTCAGTCAAATCTCTGAACTACGCCAGCAGACGAGGCTACCCCATGCTTACAAGTACGCTACTTCTCTCGAATCAACTTCCCACTCTCCAATATTCCTCCACACCAGAGCGTTTCGATGAAACCTGGGAAGCCCCCCTGGCTACCCTTCTGGGACTAGGACGCGCCGCTGGTGCTGACTTCATCGAATTATTTTTAGAGCGTCGCAACTATATTAGTTCTCTTGCAGAAGATGACGCTATCACGAGTATTTCACCTAGTCTGTCTACAGGCGCGGGAGTCAGAGTATTTCGTGGTAAAGCTGACTGCTACGTTAGCACCAATGACCTTTCGTTTTCCGGTTTGAAAGCAGCCTTAGAAAAAGGTCTTTCTATCTTGGGATTGCAACTACCCACTGCTAAGGCTTTTATCCCAGAAATCAACCTAGAATTAATCAGAGATTACGCCACCAAAAGAGGTAAAGATGCATGGCTACCAGTGTGTAGCTCCATCCGAGAAATGGGAGAAATCCTTCTTGATGGTACTGCCCACCTGAAGCAAAAAGCTAGCCACGTCCAATCGCGCCGTGCTACCTATTTCCGGGATTGGCAAGAAGTTTTAATCGCCGCCAGTGACGGGACTTTTGCCCGTGATATTCGTCTCACGCAGTCAGTAGGATTTAACCTATTGTGTGCTGATGGTGCTAATCGTAGCTCAATTGGCGATCGCGCAGGTAATACTAGCGATGCCAACTTCTTGAGAACTTGGGATTCTCAACAAGCCGCCGAGAAAATAGCAGAATCGGCTGGAAAAATGCTCTACGCAGATTACGTGGAATCGGGTACTTATCCCATCATTATGGCCAATCACTTTGGCGGCGTAATCTTCCACGAAGCTTGCGGACACTTGCTAGAAACCACTCAAATAGAACGTAATACCACTCCCTTTGCTGACAAAAAAGGCGAAAAAATTGCCCACGAAAGTTTGACAGCCTGGGATGAAGGGCGCTCTGAAAATGCCTTCGGGACAATTGACATGGATGACGAAGGTATGCCTGCTCAAAGAACCCTCTTAATTGAAAAAGGCGTTCTGAAAAACTTCTTAGCAGATAGAACAGGTTCTTCACGCACCGGACACCCCAGAACTGGAAGTGGACGCCGCCAAAACTATACCTATGCCGCTGCTAGCCGGATGCGTAATACTTATATTGATTCTGGCGAATATAGCATTGATGAATTATTTGCCTCTGTTGATAAAGGTATTTACTGTAAAAAGATGGGTGGTGGTAGCGTTGGTGCTACAGGTCAATTTAACTTTAGTGTTGATGAAGCTTATTTAATTGAAAATGGCAAAATCACCAAACCACTGAAAGGAGCAATTCTCATCGGTGAAGCCAAGGAAATCATGAATAAAATTTCCATGTGTTCTCAAGATTTGGAAATTGCACCAGGCTTTTGTGGCTCAGTCAGTGGCAGTATTTACACCACGGTAGGACAACCCCATATCAAGGTTGATTCTATTACCGTAGGTGGAAGATAACTTTATCAACTTCCAGGTTCTACCTGGAAATGCCTTCTTCCTGGCTCTGCCACTTATTTTATCTAGGAAAAGGCAGAAGCCTTACATTATTACACTCCCACACTAAAGCAGGGAGCAAGAAAATCCAAAATCTAAAAATTGACTATGCCGAATATAAATGAGATTGCAAATTCTGCCAAGGACAATGCTGATAAGCTTGGCATTAAGAAATTCGACATTTATGGCTCAACAGTAGATGATACTAGCGTGCAAGTAGACCAAGGTGAGCCAAAACAAGTTAAAGCTTCAAACCGCTCTGGTGTTACTGTTCGTGTCTGGAATGAAGATAATACAATGGGTGTCACCAGCACCACAGATGTAGACCCCAAGGGACTGGAATTAGCTTTGAAAACTGCTTATGAAGCCAGTTTCTTTGGTGTTAAAGAAAATGTGCCTGATTTTAGTCCAGAGGCTACTACTCCAATTCCCAGTAAACCTCCACATAAGGCATCCCAAGCACCTGTTGCTGAACTTATAGAAAAATTGTTGGTAGCTGAAAAAGAATTACTAGCAGCTCATCCAGCAATTAAAGGTGTACCTTATAATGGTTTGTCACAAAGAGATATTGACAGATTTTATCTCAATAGCGACGGCGCAGTAAGAACTGAATCTCACTCTTTGGCATCAGTTTATCTTTATAGCAAAACTGAGGAAGATGGGAAAAAACCGCGCAGTGCAGGCGCTTATAGAATCAACCAAAGTTTAGATAATCTAGATATTCATGGTTGCATTAAAGAAACCGCCGATAAAACTATCAGTCACTTGAATTATGAAAAAATCAAAACTGGTAAATATCAAGTTGTTTTCTCACCAGAAGCTTTCTTAAGTCTGTTGGGTGCTTTTTCTAACTTATTCAATGCCCAAAGTATTTTAGATAATCAAAGTCTATCTACGCCTGATGATTTAGGTAAGGAAATTGCTTCTCCTCTACTTTCAGTTTATGATGATGCACTTCACCCAGCTAACGTAGGTGCAGAAACTTTCGATGGTGAAGGAACTCCTACTCGTCAGGTTTCGCTGATTGAAAATGGCGTTTTAACAAGCTTTCTCCACAGTGCAGGCACTGCTAAAAGGTTAAATGCCCAGCCAACGGGTAATGCTAGTATTGGCGCAAAAGTCAGCGTTAGTCCAAATTTTTATCACGTATTTTCAACAGCAACTTCTGAGCAAGGGTTGAGCTTAGAAACTGCTGAAAATGTGATTTTTATCGATGATTTACAAGCTCTCCATGCTGGAGTTAAATCCTTGCAAGGTTCCTTTTCTTTGCCGTTTGATGGTTGGCTAGTTAATAAGGGTGTCAGGACGAGTATTGAGTCAGCAACTGTTGCTGGCGATTTCTTGGAACTCTTAAATTCGATTATCTATGTAGAAAAAGAGCCAGAATTAACGCCAGGTGGAGTTTGCCCGAAAATCTGGGTTAATGAACTATCGATTACTGGCGAATAAAAGTTAAAAAGTAGAGAGTTAGGAGTTAAGTTAAACTCTTAACTCATTACTTTTGCATAATGAGCGATCATTAATATTCACCGCCTACGCTAATGTCAGTATTAAAGACATCAGCACCAGTTAAATCAATATTAGCCAAAACTGCGCCATTTACCTCAGTATTATATAAATGAGCATTACTCAAATCAACGTTGGTAAGATTAGCATTATTTAAGCTAGTACCACTGACAAAAGCATCTGTAAGATTAGCAGACTTTAAATTAGCACCGGTTAAATCTGCACCTTCCAAGTTAGCACCTTCGAGATTAGCTCCTTTTAAATTTGCATTTCTCAAGTCAGCACCGATTAGATGAGCGCCTTTGAGGTTAGCTCCTGCTAGATTGCATCCCATACATTCTCTAGTTTCTAACAAGCGGCGGACAGGGACGGAATTTTCTGCTTTGACGGGAATGGGAGCAGCTAAAGATAGCGTGCTGAGTAAGGCTGCTGCCGTCAAAAAAATTCGTTTCATAATTTACCTCGGACACTTCTAGAAGTCATGAAATTCTGATCTTCTACGATACCAGTGTGCCAAGATTAGAGAATTCTGTCCTCATGCGATCGGAAGAATAAAAAATTCGATGAGATGAGATATTCTTCCGTAACATAGTCCGATGGGAGTAAATTTCCAACTGAGATTATATTAAGCTTTGCCACTACCTAATAGGTACAACAGTGCCATCCGAACCGCGACACCGCTGGTAACTTGTGATTGAATGAGACTAAACTCTGGATCATCCATCAATTCAGAACTAATTTCAACACCACGATTAACTGGACCTGGATGCAAAACTTTGACGTTAGGTTTACAAAGTTGCAGTTTTGTGAGTGTAATACCAAACAGTTGATGATATTCTCGCAAACTTGGCAGTAAATGAGCCGTCATCCGTTCCTTTTGCAGACGTAAAGTCATGACAAAATCTGCATTTTGCAAAGCTGGTTCTAGCTGCCAATGTAGAAATAGTTGGGGATTGGGGGAATAATTTCTGCCTTCTACTTCCTCTGAAATAAACTCGGCAAAGAATTTAGGTAAGAGGGTTGGCGGTGCTGCCAGATGCACTTCAGCACCACTAGCAATTAAACTCCAAATATTCGATCGCGCCACACGAGAATGGAGAATATCCCCAACAATGGCAATCTTTTTCCCCTTTAAAAGTTCCAGTCGCGGATGATCTGGGTCAATTAGAGTAGTTATGGTAAATAAATCTAACAGTGCTTGAGAAGGATGCTCATGTTGACCATCACCAGCATTGAGGACGCTAACTCGTACACCTAGACGATCCATTTCTGCCGCGATCGCATTTGGTACTCCTGCCTCTCGATGGCGGACTACCATAATATCAGTTCCCATAGCCAAATAAGTCTTTGCCGTGTCGAGAATAGTTTCTCCCTTGGTCATAGAAGATGTGGCGGCGGCAAAATTCAGCGTGTCTGCACTTAAGCGTTTGGCAGCAAGTTCAAAACTGCTGCGGGTGCGAGTAGACGATTCAAAAAATAAATTCGCTACCACCTGGCCCTGCAAGGTTGGCACTTTCTTTGTCCGCCGTGATAGTACCTCTTGAAAACTGGCAGCAGTTTGCAAAACTGTATCGTATTCAGTGGTAGTAAAGTCAGCTAGGGAAAGAATGTGATGGCGATTCCAGGTAGTAGTAGGCATAGAATTTAGGGAGCAGGGGAGCAGGGGAGCAGGGGAGCAG
>JADEXV010000207.1 GCA_015206945.1 Nostocales cyanobacterium LEGE 12452
TTTTAATCGCCTCCAATCCCCACAACATCACCGCCACCGTTTCAGGATATTTCCCATGTTCTTCCAAATGCTGGGCAATAATTTTTTGAGCAATTTCCCGTCCCCGTTCATAAGCAGCAGGTGAAGGCATTCGATAAGGATCTAAAGCATGAATATTTCTTCCAGTCGGCAAAACACCAGCACCATCTCGCAACAAATCTCCACCAGGCGCAGGCGGAATATACTCCCCATTCAACCCCCTTAACAAATTCGTTAACTCATCCGTAGATTGCATCAACAAGTCTTTGATTAGTCTTTCTTCTTTTTCTCTTTCTTCAGGTATTCCTTTCTCATCGCCAAAATAAGCTTCCAAATATGACCCTAATTCCTCTTCATTCGGTGCTTCCCCCAACGTATGCAACCCAGAAGAAAACAAACGATTCTCTAAAACTTGTAAATATTCGTACAACTCCACCAAATAATCATCAAAAGCATGATTGCTAAACATCCGAATATTTTCAGGAGTAATCGCAATACCCAACCGTTTAGCATCCTCAAATGGACAATCTGCATCTAAACCAGAGTCCACAATTTTTTTGCAAATTCCTTCCTTCAAAACATAATTCTTTTGCGGATCTTCACGATACTCCGAAATCAAATCCCGCAATGCCACCAATTCTTTATACAAACCTGCGCGACCATAAGGCGGTACATTATGAGAAATCAACACACCATAACCGCGACGTTTTGCCAACATCGATTCAGAAGGATTATTCGCCGCATATATATATAGATTAGGCAAGTTTCCTAACAGAATATCCGACCAAGAATAACCTGTATTCCCCAACGGAGAACCGGGCAACCATTCCACCGTCCCATGCATTCCAAAGTGAACTATAGCATTAGCTTGAAACTCATTTTGCAACCATTTATAATAAGCAGCATATTGGGGATGTGGCGTTAAATCCCGTTCAAACATTAAACGCATCGGGTCGCCTTGTATACCCAAAGGTGGTTGTACACCTATCCACACATTTCCTAATTGCACACCACCAATCTGGAATTCATCGCCATAAGTTTTAATTCCAGTCCCCGTGAGAGATTTCCATTGTTTTTCGATGCGGGATGTTTGCAGATATCCCAGCCATTTCTCTAGGGTACGGGCACTCACAGATGCGGGGATATTTTTTGTATCATCAAAAGTTTCATCCGCTTCTTTCACCCAGCGAATCAATTCTTCCCCATCATCAGGTAAATCTCCGACGGTGTAACCTTGTTCTTTGAGTGCGTGGAGAAACTTCAGCAAACTACGCGGCACATTTAATAATGCCGCTGTGCCCACAGCCCCATAACCTGGAGGAAACCCATATAAAATGATGGCAATCTTGCGTTCCGATGCAGGTTTTTGCCGCAAAGCCACCCAAGTTTTCACCCTACTAATTAATCGCTGCACCCGTTCGGGAACTAGATAAATATTTTCGCCCACCAAACCACCAAGGGGAATGGTATCAATAGCCCCATCCAATTCTGGTAAAGCGTACAACACCACACTTTGCAATCCGCCGACACCTTGGCGCGTCCACGAGTAAATATCTTGAATTAATAGTGGTGCAGCAACAATATAAGGTACATTCTTGGCAGTGAGGATGCGTTTTGCTACTTCTATTTGACGGCCAGCTTCCATTGAACCAGCCGGGCCACCCACCAGAGGAAAGCCAATTGTCGAAACGATCGCATCTACTTTTACTGCTTCACTTGATAGTGAGGGAGTTTCTATATTGCCTAGTTGTCGTTGCTGAATTTCATAGTCGGTTGTCATTAAATCTCGTACCGCCACGTGTCCTTCTACGCCGTTGATGAAGATGGGTAAAGGAGTTAAGCCAGCTTTTTCAAAACTGCGAATTAGTTGGGGAATGTAGGGTTGTTTGGTAATGACGTGTTTGCGGTAGAGGAGAATTCCGACAACTGGGGTTGGGAAGACGCGATGAATCGCGTCTCTACAATGGGTTTTATGCCATTCTAAATATTCGCGGGGCGATTCAAAAAACCCTTGATAGTCGGGGTGGAGTAATCCGATGTTGGGGGTTTCAATTAGCGGGGGAATGTCACCAACTTTTAAATCTAAGTATTTTTCTGCCAGTGTCCAGAATAATGAAGCGACGTTTTCTGGGCCGCCTGCATTCCAGTAACCATAGATAATTAACCAGTTGCGTAAGTCTTGGACTTTTTGCACTGGGACGTATTTCAGTAGTTTGGGGCCAATCTTTAAGAAGCTGATGTAACCAGCGAGTTTGTCTTCTTCTCGTCCGTTGCTAAATTTGTCAAGGATGAATTTAACTGGTTTGGGCATTCCTTTGGGTTTGTCGCCAATGGCAAAGTCACCCAGCTTGGTTAAACTCATCAATTCCAAGGCTGACTCGAAAACTAGGCGAATGGGAATTTGGGAAATGCGATCGCGCAGCCACACAACTTGGTCATAATCAAATAGTAGGCTACCGAAAAACACATCAGCGCCATCAAGTGCTGCTTCTACCTCAGTGCGTTTGTTGGTAAGATCGCGATCGCTAAATACTCGAATATCCAACTCAGGACAGCGAGAGTTAGCTAAAAAGGCTGCTTTTCTGTACAAGTCAGCGTTGAACGATTCAAACCCAGCAACCAAGACGATGCGTTTCATGCCTGTAAGCTACGAAATATTTCTTTACTTAAATTTTAAACGTGCTTTCAGGCTGATTGTTAAATATCTACCCACAGATTCCGGTCAGTAGTTCCTTGAAGGAGTTAGGACTTCACTATCACCACTGCCTTTTAGATATTTTGATTTCAAAAAAGTTGTGATGTGTTGAGTCAAATTAAGTGCATCATTGAACTCTTTCGATTCCTATAGCGGTTCATATAGCGATCGCAGTTTACACCAGACTCGTCTGGAAGAAGCGGTTAATGGGGCGTGCCAATCCGAGATTTTCACGCAGCGTCTTGCCCTCATACTCTTTGCGGAAGATCCCACGGCTTTGGAGTTCTGGCACAACCTTGTCAACGAAATCGTTCAGCCCTTCAGGAACAAAAGGGAACATGACGTTGAAGCCGTCAGATCCTTCCTCTGTCAACCATTGTTCCATATCATCGGCGATAGTTTGGGGCGTGCCGACGAAGGCCAGCCCGCCATAACTACCGATGCGTTGAGCTAGCTGTCGAATGGTCAGGTTCTCGCGTTGCGCCAGCGCGATCACTCGTTCTCGTGAGGTTTTTCCGGCATTAGTCTGGGGGATTTCCGGCAAGCAACCGTCTGGATCAAAGCCCGAAACGTCGTAGCCAAGAGCACTATTCAGGCTGGCAATCCCACTGTCATAATGTACTAGACTGTCCAAATGTTCACGCTTGGCACGCGCCTGTGCGACGGTTTCACCCACGATGACTAAGACACCTGGAAGAATTTTGATGCTATCTGGATCGCGTCCGATCGCCTGCGTGCGACCCTTAATGTCGGCAAAGAATGCCTTCCCTGCCTCTAGGCTGCCAGCTGATGCAAACACGACCTCGGCGGTTTCGGCAGCCAGTTGACGACCTGCTTCCGAGGCTCCCGCCTGAACAATCACTGGCCAACCCTGAACAGGTCTAGCGATATTCAATGGCCCCCGCACCGAGAGATGTTTTCCTTTATGATCAAGAACGTGAATTTTTCCGGGATCGAAATAAATTCCTGATTCTACATCTCGAATGAAAGCATCGTCAGCGAAGGAATCCCAAAGACCTGTGACGACATCATAGAATTCCTTAGCCCGCACGTAACGTTCGTCATGCTCTACTTCCTCTTCTAATCCGAAGTTCATTGCTGCGTCTGGATTTGATGTGGTGACGATGTTCCAGCCAGCGCGACCGCCACTGATATGATCGAGAGACGCAAAGCGGCGAGCGATGTGGTAAGGCTGGTCGTATGTCGTGGAAGCGGTGGCTACCAGCCCAATGTGTTCGGTGACGCTGGCAAGGGCAGAAAGCAGGGTAAAAGGCTCGAAAGAAGTGACAGTATGGCTACGTTTGAGCGCGTTGACTGGCATATTCAGCACCGCTAAGTGATCGGCCATGAAGAATGCGTCAAATTTGCCTTGTTCTAGTTTTTGAATAAATTGTTTCAGCGCCGGGAAGTTGAAATTAGCATCAGGCAAAGCCCCAGGATAGCGCCAAGCGCCAGTATGTATGCTGATCGGGCGCATGAATGCACCCAGTTTCAATTGCTTCGAACTGCTCATCTGGAATAGGTTATTAGTGAATACAAGTCTTTAAGTATGGGAAAGACAGCCGATGTAACGGGCGATCGCTTTTACAACTCAAGAGTCGCTAGTCACGAGCGCGATCGCAAAGCCGTCGTAACCTTTACTACCGACGGTGTTGATTAATTATATAATACGGTAAGCCTATCAATTTAAAGTGTTATACCTTTCAGTGGCGATCGCTTCCTTTGATATATTGCTTGCATTTCTCCATGCCCATTGACTATTTAGCGTGAAGGATTAACCCGTGATCAAACTAATTTTACCGATAGAACTTACTGCCGAGATTGAGCCACACTTACCATCGGATACAAAATTTGTGCGGGTAGATAGTGATGGTAATTTTGATAGCGATCCTAGTGATGCTGAAGTTTATCTCAATGGGTTTAAATTGAAACCGACCACTCTACATAAGGTACTGGCAGCTGCTCCTGGAATACGTTGGCAACAGACTCCTAGTGCTGGTGTAAATCACATTTTGACACCGATTTTTCTCGAACACGATATCGTTCTGACTAATGGTGCAGGGGTTCATGCGATTCCGATTTCGGAATTTGTCTTAAGTTTGCTCCTCTATCACGCCAAACAGTTACGGCAATTGCAAGCTGCTCACGACCAACGTACTTGGCGAAAAAGCTGGTTAGTGCTGCCAGAGTTGGCAAATTCAACTGTATTAATTCTTGGGACTGGAAATATAGGCCAAGCGATCGCAGCTCGTATTAAACCATTTGGAGCGAGAGTTTGGGGTGGTCGTCGTCGTCCTGAACCTCTAACAAATTTTGATAAAATCGTCGGCACAAATGAATGGCACACATTGTTGCCAGAAGTTGACTATCTAGTTGTGGCGACACCTCTAACACCAGAAACTAAAGCTTTAATTGATGAAACAGTACTGCGATCGCTACCCAGTCATGCTTATTTAATTAATGTCGGTCGCGGTGCAGTTGTAGATGAATCAGCATTAACAAAGGCTCTCACTGAAGGCTGGATTGCAGGTGCAGGATTAGACACAGTTTCTATTGAACCACTACCGCCAGAAAGTCCTCTATGGTCGTTGCCTAACCTCTTTATTACACCCCATACTTCCGCAATTACCCCAGCATTGAAAGGACGCATTACAGACTTATTCCTTGATAACTTAGAGCGTTACCGAGGCAATAAGCCTTTACGGAATGTAGTCAATAAGGAAGCAGGATACTAAACAAATTTATACAGCGATGATATGAATATAAAAACTTTTGAAGTCTCGACAGCACAGAGTGTAATTACCACTGATGTCTTAGTTTTGGGTGGCGGGCCGGCTGGCAGTTGGGCAGCACTTTCAGCAGCAAAGCAAGGTGCCCGTGTCGTCCTAGCGGATAAGGGGTATTGCGGTACATCAGGGGCAACGGCTCCATCCAATACTGGGACATGGTATCTTCCCAAAGGCGCAGAACGTGATGCAGAAATTGAGCGTCGGCTGTCTCGCTCATCAGGACTTGCCGATCGCCGTTGGTTGCAGCGTGTGATTGAGCAGGCACAAATAGGTTTAGATGATTTAGGGGATAACGGCTATCCTTTTCCTTTTGATGAGCAGGGCAATCCCTACCGTGCTAACTTGCGCGGGCCAGATTATATGCGCTTCATGCGCCAAAGAGCGGGAGCATCTGGTGTACGCATTCTTGACCATCATCCCGCACTCGAACTACTTTGGGCCGATGGTGCGATCGCAGGTGCAGCAGGTATTCATCCGCGCACTGGTAATCGTTGGGAAGTCAGAGCAGGTGCCGTTGTGCTGGCGACTGGCGGATGCGCTTTTCTGTCTCATGCACTAGGTTGCGATGGTAATACTGGTGATGGTTATCTCATGGCAGCAGAGGCAGGAGTCAGGCTATCTGGAATGGAATTTTCCTCGCAATATGGCTTGTCACCCGCTCATACTTCTGTGACTAAGGGATTGACCTTTACCTTCGCCAGTTTTTATCTGGAGGATGGCTCTCCCTTACCGGAAACTGGGGAAGACCGAGCTGTACGTATTGCACGCCAGTTGCTTGCCGGTGAAAAAGTCTATGCCCTGATGAATCGCGGCAACCCTATCGAACATGAATGGTTGCGCCAGGGTCAACCTAACTGCTTTCTACCATTTGAGAGGATTGGTTTAGATCCATTCCAGCAACCCTTTCCAGTGACGCTACGCTCCGAAGGAACTGTTCGCGGCGTAGGTGGACTGGAAATCATCAACAATGATTGCGCTACAAAAGTGCCGGGACTTTATGCCGCCGGTGATGCAGCCTCTCGGGAAAATCTTACAGGGGCAGTTTCAGGAGGGGGAAGCCCTAATGCATCTTGGGCGATCGCCAGTGGGACTTGGAGTGGTCGCGCAGCAGCACTTTTTGCTGCCTCTTTAGGCGACAAAGCCGGGACACGCTTGGTTCGTGGTTTAGGTCAAGCAGGTTTGCGTCCCCATAAACAGCCGATAGAGGATGAGTTAATATCGGAAGCGATTAGTGCTGTTCAGGCTGAAACCTTGCCGCTTGATGTTAATTTCTTTCGTTCTGGAGCGAGGATAGCGCTGTCACGTCAACGTTTGGATGCAATATGGGCAGATATTAGCGATTATTTAGTAGGTGAGGGTCGCAATGCTCTACGCGCACGGGAAGCTGCGGCGATGGCGGCCACAGCTCGCTGGATTTGGGCGAGTGCGGATGCACGTAAAGAAAGTAGAGGAATGCACCGACGCACGGATTTTACAAAAACTGACGTGCAACAAACAAGAAGAATATTTACCAGTGGTATCGATGATGTTGTGGTTGTCGCCGCAGAAAATCAGTTGCAAGAGGTAGCGTCATGATTGAAATTGTTGATAGCGATCGCTGTATCGGCTGTGATATCTGCGTGAAAGTTTGTCCGCGCGATGTCTTTGATTCTGGAGACGATGGAATAGCCGTAATTGCTCGTAAATCAGATTGTCAGACTTGTTTTTTGTGCGAGTTGTATTGCCCTGTTGATGCGCTTTATGTCTCGCCTTATGCCGAACTGGATGATGAGGTTGATACAGAACAGTTAATTACCCAAAACTTGCTGGGTAGTTACACCCGTAACATGGGTTGGCATCATGGCAAAATGGGAGGCACTGACAAAGATCCAACTCAACAACTTAGAATTTTGAACAGGGCAAGGCAGGATAATGCAAGATTGAATGAAACATAATGCAGCAGGGTTTTAACCTCTTTCGCAGAATTCCCCACAAAGTTTACGTGGTGGCGAACTTTAGGCAAAAAGAGGTAAAATCAAGGCTTTTAACCCGCTTAGGCGGGTTTGGCCTATGTAGCCGTGACTTCCAGCAGCCTGGTGCAAGATTACTCTATGGGCGATTTCCAGATGGGTGCTGATGCCCTAGTATAGGATGGGGTGTGTAAGGTTCTTCTAAAAATTTGCGCTCTTCATCAGAAAGCTCTAAATCCACTGCCTCCACAGCCTCTTTAAGATGTTCTATCTTACTAGCGCCAATTATGGGAGATGTCACACCTGGTTGATGCAATAGCCAAGCTAGGGCAATTTGTGTGGGTTTCACACCCCGTTTTCCAGCTAATTCAACTACGCGATCAACTATTTGAAAATCTGAATCTTGATAGTAGAGCTTGTGAACAAATTCGTCAGTGTTTGGCCATGGTCTGACTTGCTACGATTCCCTGCTAAAAAGCCCCGCGCCAAGGGACTCCAAGGAATAATACCAATCCCTTGATCTAGGGCTAACGGTATGACTTCTCGTTCTTCTTCCCGATAGACTAGGTTGTAGTGATTTTGAATTGATACAAAACGAGTCCAGCCGTGAATGTCTGCTGTATAAAGGGCTTTAGTAAACTGCCATGCGTAAACACTAGAAATTCCTAAGTAACGGACTTTACCTGCTTTGACAATATCATGCAGTGCTTCTAGGGTTTCTTCGATTGGTGTTTCATAATCCCAACGATGAATTTGGTACAAGTCTACATAATCAGTCTGTAGCCGCCGCAAAGAAGCATCAATGCTATCAAAAATATGTTTGCGAGATAGTCCTCGGTCATTAGGCCCATCGCCGACTTTGCCATGTACTTTAGTAGCAATCACAACTTGATCTCGTTGAGCAAAGTCTTTTAGCGCTCGTCCGACAATTTCTTCACTAGCACCCAACGAATAGACATCGGCGGTATCAAAGAAATTAATCCCCAATTCCAAAGCCAGTTTGATAAATGGACGACTTTCTTCTTCTTCTAATACCCATTCGCGCAATTTACGCGAGCCATAAGTCATCGTGCCTAGTGTAATACGGGATACTTTTAGCCCGGTTTTGCCAAGATTTACATATTTCGTCATACGGGTTGCTCTACTTTTTGTTGGGATGCTTATCTATAGCCTTTTGACATTGATTTGCCTAGAGTATTGCAGAGCTATGAGCATTGCTTTGCAAAATCTAGGATACAAAATACTATAAAACAATCGGTTTGCCGGAGTTAGTAGCTATAATATTAAGAATTGCATATAAATGAGAAATAGTGAACAGGGAATCAGGAAATGTTTGGCAGAGGGGGCTGTTGGGGAAATCTCTCGGATCTGTAAAGCGATCGCCACCGTCAATCCAACCAGGGCTGCGGCTAAAGCTCGTAGTTCAAATAGTGTATACTTTTCAAATTTAGAGAAAATTTTTTAATATAGTTCTATTTATCGATAAATTTAGAGTATTATAAAATAATTAACGCTACACTTTCCTGAACTAATTATTATTTCAGTTAAATTAAATACCTGGAATACTATTAGTAAAAAATAATTTTCTTACCTTGGATAATAAAAGATAACATAAGGTACATAGAAAATATGTGTGTAAATTATCCTGTTTAATTATTTAATAATTTATATTCTGAAAATCTCAAAAAAATACTTGATTTCACATAGGTTTCTGTCGGAGCTATTACTGATGCTGTTCATTTAGTACATAGTGCTGTTTCCTGTACTCATAATCCTTGGGCAACTCATGGTAGCCTCTCTTCAGGTTCGCAATTATACGAAACTGCTTTTACTACTGACTTTAGTGAGGGTAATATCGTTTTTGGTGGATAAAAGAAACTGTACAAAGCTATTATGAATGTTGCTCAACGCTATCATCCTGCTGCTATTTTCGTTTACGCTACTTGTTTGTCTGCTTTGATTGGTGATGATATTGATAGTATTTGTAAACTAGCTGCACAACAAATTAATCTTCCAGTTATCTATGTAAATGCGCCTGGATTTCTTGGTAGTAAAAATTTAGGGAATTGCATAGGTAATGAAACTTTATTGAATGCTGTCATTGGTACGGCAGAACCGGAATTTACTACGCCATTCGATATTAATATTGTTGGTGACTATAATGTTGCAGGCGAAACGTGGAATATCTTACCATTATTCCAAAAGATGGGGGTTCGCGTTCTTTCTAAAATTACAGGTGATGCTCGTTATCAAGAAGTTTGCTATGCTCATCGTGCCAAATTAAATGTAGTACTTTGCTCAAATGTAGCTATACAGATGGCGCAAACTATGGCGGAACGCTATGGAATTCCTTATATTGAAGAATCGTTTTATGGTGCGACAAACTTAAACGATTACTTGCGAAATGTTGTGGCAAAATGAAGCATATCATTGGGAGATAGTGTTATTGCCTGTGAACTGCAAGAACGTACAGAAAAGTTAATTGCCCAAGAAAATGCTGCTCTAGATATTGCTTTAGCTCCTTACCTTGCTGATTTAAAAGGTAAGCGGATTATTCTTTCTACTGGTGGTGTGAAAAGTTGGTCGCTTATTTTAGCAGCCCAAGATTTGGGAATGGAAGTTATTGCAGCTACAGATGGCAAAACAACAGAAGAGGAGAAAGCTAAAATTAAACAATATCTTGCAGATGCAATGCTTTTGTCTGACACAACTCCGCAGGCTTTATTAAAGGTATTACACCAAACAAAAGCTGATGTATTGATTACTGGGGCTGGCAATAAATATACAGCACTCAAAACGGGAATTCCTTAATGTTCCAGACATTGATAGTAACTGTCCGCCAAAAAACAGGCGAAAATTACGCCAGCGCAAGGCGGGTAAATAGTAGTAAGTGATATTACTGATGCTTTCACCGAGTTGTCTATGCCAAATTTTCATGAGTAAAATTTTATTATGGCTTACTAATAATTAGATTAGCTAATAATTATCAAATAATCGCGTAGTTTACTACCCAAACATCGCTGATCTTTCTGAGCTAAGGCTTTTGCGCATTGACATCGGATCGCTATAGAAGATGATTGGTCTGCAAAAACGTAGGAAGTTACTATTTAGCAACTGCATACTACATTAAATCTATCGGAATAATGTATGATATTTTCAGTTATGCTCCCAGGATGGGAATGTTGCTAGCAGATATTGGGTAGCGGCAATTCCCAAGGAAATAGGCAAGTGTGAACACCTCCTGATAGATCAAACTCTGGAGAATCCTAATGGGCTACAAACATATAGAAGTTAAACAGGTAGCTGGTTTCATCGGTGCAGAAATCGGCGGCGTAGACCTTTCCCGCTCTCTTTCTGAGGATCAAGTCAAAGAAATTCGCAAAGCGCTATTAAAGTGGAAAGTCTTGTTCTTCCGTGGACAGAACATCGATCATGCTGCCCAGGTCGAGTTTACATCTCGTTTTGGCGAAGTGACTTTCGCCCATCCCTTGGGAGAGCCTGAACCAGTTCTGGGATTTCCCCAGATTAAACCCGTAGACCGTAAGCTTTATGAGCAGCAGTATGGTTTTCGCACTGGCGGTCCTTGGCACACAGATGTAACGGCAGCGATTAACCCACCAGCAGCGTCAATTTTACGCGCAGTTAATGTCCCTAGTTTCGGTGGTGATACCCAGTGGAGTAATCTTGTTGCCGCTTATGAGGGACTCTCAGCACCCCTGCGATCGCTAGCTGATACATTAAAAGCGGAACATCGCTTCAATGGAGGCGGTTATCAACCCCGCAATAACAAATTCGACGAGCGCATTGCTGTCAATCCCCTGGTTTCTATTCACCCAGTCGTCAGAGTTCATCCTGAGACTGGTGAGCGTGCCTTGTTCGTAAACCCTGGCTTCGTCTCCCGCATTGTTGATGTCTCACCAGAAGAGAGCAGACTGTTGCTAGAGTTATTCTTTAACCAAGTCACCAAACCTGCCTATACCACCCGCTTCCGTTGGAACAACGGTGATATCGCCTTCTGGGACAACCGCGCTACCGTGCATTTAGCTCCTCAAGATTTGGATCATTTGGATGTGGAACGTCTCCTCTATCGCACTACCATCACAGGCGATGTTCCAGTAGGGGTTGATGGTTCCCGTTCAGAAGTGGTTCAAGGTGAAGCTTTCAGCGCTGAAGTACCAAGTGTCTTCAAGCAAAAAGCTGAGTCTAAGGAAGCACAACCAGTCCTTTCCTAAAGCTGAATTATAAGTCATGAGTGCTGAGTAAATTAAAAAGTACTCAGTACTTATGAACGCAGACATTAACCCTTGTAGAGCAACAAAGGGTAACTTTTGCATGACCAGTTGCTAGTATAGCCCTAAATCTAAGGAGACCTGATTATGACATTCACGGCAAGCCGGATTGAGATTATACCCACCGAAGCGGCTCTTGGTGCAGTGATTACCGGATTTGATGTTAATTCTGTGTGGGATTTATTGCTGTTTACAACTCGCTTTTAACTTTAGTAGCCTTTGCACATAGTGATGGAGCGCCACCTCATAGTGTAGAGACTGTGATTGGTGCGGAACCAATAGATTAGTTATCGACCTAATTTGAGCGATGATTCTTAGCCATCACCCCGGTTCGATTGTCGGTAGCGATCGCTTTCTGGCTCCGACAGATTTTGCCAACAGCCCCCTCTCCCAAGCATTGCAACAGCCTGTATTGTTGGGGTTATTTCTCCCCATTCAAGCAGGTGGTTGGAGTGCCTCCACAATACCACGCACTACAGACTGGAGCTTTGAATATAATAAGGCTCTTGTGCTGCAAGCCGAGGCGCTGGGGTTTGATTTGATATTTGCGTTGTCACAGTGGTTTGGTATTTTAACAAACATCCCCATACTGGTTTTTCTCCTCAGCTAAGTCAATCATGGGGGTTGGTAGTCTTGAAATAGTTAACTGTAACGCTTGCATTTGAGGAAAATCACGCTTAATAATTTCAATAGCTTTTCTTTGACTCTCTTGATTTTTAACGATCAGTTGTGCAGTACCATCTCCCTGAGAACCTACGCCTTTTCCTCCGAAGATATAAGGTTGAAGTGGCTCGTGATGGAGAAGCAGATGCAGCTTTTTTGCAGTTAATTGCTCAGGACAAGCCGGAACTACGTGTAGATCAAATTCCGCTTGGGCTTTTGTCATTAAAGCTCCAAGAAGTTGAGCATCTCCGAGTTGTATTGCTTCAACTGCTGCCTGGGTAATTTCAGAGCTAATAGAACCAAAATATTTTTGGACATTTTGCTCTATTGAATTAGTAGCCAAAGGATAACACTGATTCAATCGTCTTAGTATTTCTTGTGTGTTTTTGGTACCGCCGAGATCGACAATCACAAAAAACAAATCTTTACTCACTTTAAGTTCGAGTAGGTCGATTTTTTCACCATCAAATATCATCAATATTGGGCGATTTCCATAAGCACAAGCCTGATCCATACGGCCACAAAGGCTAGGAGTGGTTCTTTCTCCCAGATAGGCAAACTCCATTTCTGAACGAATTGTCATCTTCAAGTCATACACATGATTAAAAGCCCTCGCAATCAAAACGCAAAAGGCAGCACTCGAAGATAATCCCTTTTGGATAGGTAAGTCGGTTAGATAATTATCAACCTCAAGTCCGCCAACACCATAGTGAGTCAGAAATTGATAAGCTGTACCAGCAGCATAACTAAAAAAACCACCCTTTGCCGCTATGCATTTCAGGGTATTAGATTCCATAGGTAATCTCAACGGTTCATAACTCCTGGCATCATTGAGAGAACTACGAATAATTAATTCAGTAGAATTAGGTTTGACCGAGGCATAAATTCCTTGATTAGTACCAACAATTAAGGTGTAGCCCTTTTCGATAAGAGGATTAACACTGCGATATTCTCCTGCCCAATCGCTGTGTTCTCCGAACAAACAAAGACGCCCTGGAACAAAAATTCTCATTTGAAGCTTCCTGTTCTTAATCGAGGTATATTATTCTGATTAACTTGAATAAACAACATACCATTCATCACTCCAATAGCCCCAGCATCTGCAATATCTCCCCCACTGCCGCTTTTCGCCGCTCCATCTCCTGAATTTGGTTAAGTAACACATTAGGACGTAATTTTTCAAATGGTTTACTGTTTTTTAGTTAATGTGTCAGTTTAATTATTGTCCACTCAGTAAATACAACAAGCTTTAGGCTAGAATTACGTTGTTAGTAAGTGTAATTATCCAAATATCCTTATTTTAGATAATATTGCTATTGTCTAAAATCAGGAATACGAGGATTAGCGATCGCACTGAAATTTGGTTGTTCACCAAACATAAGATTTTTAGAGGGTACTACCATGCAAAATATGCTAAAACGCGCATTCCTACCTGGATTGATGGCTGCTACTTTAGCTGGTACTGGTTTAATCCCGGTTCAACCGGCTTCTGCTGATGACCGAGTTATTAATAATGCAGCCATTGGAGCCGGGGCAGGTGTATTAAGTGGGGTTGTAACAAATTGTGGTTCCGTATTAGACAATGCTTTTAAAGGTGCTGCTGCTGGTGCTGCTGTTAATGCTGCCAATGGTGCAAGAAGCACCAGAGCCAGAAGAAGAAACGGACGTTTACCTGTTCAAGATATCGGTGTAGGTGCTGGTGCTGGTGTATTGGCAGGTGCAATTTCTGGTGGTTGTGGAACTACCTGGAAAAATGGTGTCAATGGTGCTGCGGCTGGTGCTGCGGTTCATTTATTAGATAAAAGACCCAGAAGAAGATAATCTCTCATTGATAGCTCGTCATTTAGTCTAGACAAAAACTGGAAAACAAAGCTTCACAACTGAATGGCACGCTTGTTAACGGCAAACCCATTATATATAAGGCTTTTGGGTGTGGGGTGTCGGGTGCCGGGTGTAGTGAGTCAGAAATTTATTTGTATCCCCACTCATATTTACTTTTCTTAGTTTTTCCCTACACCCAACACCCTACCC
>JADEXV010000484.1 GCA_015206945.1 Nostocales cyanobacterium LEGE 12452
GGGAGCAACGCGATTTGGTGAGATCGGACAAAAAGGTGCGATCGCTAAAATTATGATTTAAGTACAAAGTGACTTTAGTTTTCATTAACATACTGATTTGCAGGGAAATTTATCTTGATGAGATACCTCAAAAAGATTACTAGCAAGCTATTTAGCAATTTTTTAAAAAAGAGGCAAAGCAACCAATTTTAATTACTTAGTCTTAATTATTGCAATTGACTAATCAAAACCAAAATTAAAGTATAAAATTTATCAAGCAGATATAGGCTTGATAAACGAATTAAAGATAGAATCGCAAAAATTATCCCAATTTCCAGCTATCCATTGGCATCGGAGATGTAACATAATTTCAGCATTAGTTTTTAACCAAAATTTACCGTTTCCTTTCATGCGTAAATTAACGACTTGACGAATTAAACTTTCAACTGCACCACTACCAAGAGGAAGCTTTTGAGACACAACTTCATTATATTTTAAAAGCCTCCGTCGATAAGCTTTTAAAATGTAGTTTCGTTTTCGTACTAAAATTTTGCAGCGTTCTCCAGTAGCTGATAATATAAACTCACCCATTTTTCTCATTAATTCCAGTGCTTGACCTTTTTTTAACATTTTCCGAGCCTTTTTAAACCATTGTTGACGCTCATTATTTGTGCTAAAAGCAGCATCCGCAAAGTCTTGCAAATGTGATGCTGCGTGATAAAAATCTAATAACTGATAAGTTTGGTGGGGACATTGTAGTTTTTTTAATAAAGGAGGGATATGTATCCATATCCATTCTGCACCATCCCCAATTAATAAGACTTGTTTTGCTTGGCTTATGCCCAAATTTACTAAATACATTTCTAAAATCTGGATGAACCCTTGATAACCTGAATACGTCCCATCATTAGTAATAGGAATTGCTGATGTCCTAATTTTTTTACCTTGTTCATCTACTACATAAATTGTTAGTAGTTTTGGCTCCATCCATTCACCTGTAAAGCCATAACGATTTGTTTTAACCTTGCGCTTTCCTTTTTTCGGTATCCGTATACGGGTACGACCTCCGTCTACAGCGATTACAACACGTTGGTCTTTAAGAATATTTAAGGTGGTTAAATTACCAGATTCTAAATCATTTAGCTTGTGATTACGTAAATCTATTCCCAACTGACCAAAATAATATGTTAGCCGTTCTATTCGTTTTAAACTAATGTTTATTCCCCAATCAATTAGTGTTGTACGTGCTGCTTCAAACGAACCTGCAATTGCGCCATATTGAGCAACCTTTGATAACACAACTGGGGTTAAACCCTCCGACATTCCTAAATATCTTAAGAAGGGACAAAACCCTTCATGTTGTTTGTTTTTATCTGGTTGATTTTGACGTTCAACTACATACGGTAATTTTAAAGTTACTTCAACATTCCCAAGCGTTAATATTTGTCGCTTTTTACAACCATGTTTTTGTGTTTTATTGTGCCACCAGCCCTGTGTCTGCTGCATCGCTTTATCCAAAAACTCTTGGGAATTAGATAGATTATGAAGTAATAAAGCGATACATTCTCCTGCTAAAATTAATGCATATTTCCTAATTGTTTCCTCACGTACTTTTAAAACTTTTCCATCAAACTCTGAGATATTCGTTAATTCTAAAAGTTTCGTAACTTTTTCTTGGAATTGTGACAAAAATTTGCTTATATCAAAAATAGAACATATATTATTTTTCATGGTAGGCATCCCTGTTTTTGTTTTGATGTTAGATATCAAAACCTTTACTCCAAAGGGAATCCTACCTTTTTTTGCCCCCACAATGAGTCATCTTATAGATATTAAAATATTCCGCACATTTAAGGCAGTATTAATACTGGGTTATTTGTAATAAAAACATTACTTGTACTGAAACTAGCTTTAGCGATCGCACCTTTTTTTCTCGATCTCACCAAATCGCGTTGCTCCC
>JADEXV010000208.1 GCA_015206945.1 Nostocales cyanobacterium LEGE 12452
ATACTAAAGCATTACTCAAAAAAAATAATCCCATCTAAGTAAAATCATGTAAATATTTTTACTTAAAATTTTTTAATTAAATATAAAAAAGTTGTTCAATATTAATAACGTTGTAAATGTTGAACCTGAATGTAAGCATCCTGTCAAGTGTAAGCTACCAATTGCTGCTGAATTAGTTAGCATCCGTATTGCTGCGAGGATAAAATTAGTACTGTTAGATTTGCTCTAATCTTTAGGTGGGTGCAGCAATACTGCATATCGCCTACAATCTGCGACTCAAACGGATGATAATTTTGAATGTTGGGGCGATCGCCACTCGAATAAATTTGGGAAATAGCCAAATAGTAGAAAAATTGACAAAATTAAGATTTTGAGTGCTAAAGGAATCATTCTCGTTTTGAATTCTGAATTCTGAATTCTGAATCCTGCATTCTTCTTCAATTTCCCCAAGAATTGATTGAAAAACAGAAGAGTGATTTGTATAACCTGGATTATCAAGTTAATTTTGCATATTTCCAAATCTCTGGTTTTTCTAGGAAGAAAAATTGAATGGGAGATTGGGCACTCTGAAGTTATAGAGTAGGAAAAACCTGACTCTGGTAAAGTCTACTTGTTGAGTATAGTAGAATATTGCCGCAGGTAACTGTCCGTCGCCTCTTGGACTTAATCTTTGTGGGTGATCTCCTCAGTTGCTACTACACTCAATCAACCGATCATGCAACCACCGATTACAGTTGGCACTGTCTTGCAAAACCGTTACCGCATAATTCAAATTCTCGGACAAGGAGGATTTGGTAGAACCTATCTGGCAGAAGACCAGAGGCGCTTTAACGAACTTTGCGCGATCAAGGAATTGAATTCAACAGCAAGGTCGGCTTTGGATTGGGAGAGGGCACAAGAGCTTTTTCACCGAGAAGCTGCCACTTTATATCAAATCGAACACCCACAAGTGCCGAAATTCCGGGAAAGATTTGAGCAAGACCAACGCTTATTTTTGGTGGAGGACTACGTTGCAGGTCAGACGTACCGCACTCTGCTGGCTGAACGTCAAGCTGTGGGTAAAACTTTCACAGAGGCTGAAGTATTGCAGCTGATAGAGTTGTTGTTGCCTGTTTTAGAGCATATTCACAGTAGAGGAATTATTCATCGGGATATCTCGCCAGAAAACATTATTTTGCGAGATAGTGACGCTAAACCTGTGTTAATTGACTTTGGGGTGGTGAAGGAACTGGCAACGCGTTTACAATCGCCAGATAGTCCCATAGCAAAAACCACCGTGGGGAAATTAGGCTACTCTCCCAGCGAACAAATGCAAACAGGGGGAGCTTATCCTAGTAGTGATTTGTATGCATTAGCGGTGAGCGCGATTGTTTTGCTGACTGGTAAAGAACCAAAGGATCTATTCGATCAAAACCAACTAACTTGGAATTGGCAACGGTGGGTAAAAGTGAACCCGCGATTTGCTGTAGTGTTGAATCGAATGTTGAATCATATACCGAGCGATCGCTATCAAAGTGCTGCTAGTGTATCTCAAGCTCTACAACCTTTACATGAAGTTAATCTTCCGAATGTGAATGTGTCTAACTTGCAGACAATGGCAGTTAGTCGTCGTCCTGATTTAGTAGCACCAGCAACTTCGCCTAAGAAACCCGATCCTGTGATTCCACCAAGTTCCACCAGCTCAATCTTGGATAATCCGTTAGCGATCGCCGCAATTGCCATTGGTGTAGTGATCGTAGCAGGATTTGGTTCTTGGGCACTAGTCAGTTCCATCCGCAGTCAGTCAAAAACATCAGATCAGACGCTTCCACAAAATTTCCCTTCACCAGTAATTTCTGGTGGTACTACATTCACACCGACGCCAACACCGACACCAACACCAACACCGACACCGACACCGACACCAACACCTACTAACCAACCTGTTATATCTACTAAGCGCCTCAACCTTACAGCATCTAACCCGATCGCGGTTGAAGGTACTCTCAAAGCAAATCAAATCATTCAGTACAGCTTTTTTGGGCGAGAAGGTACTAAATTAAACACGTTTATTGACCCAGGAAGCAGCATTCTGCTAACAGTCTTAAGCCCCAATGGACAACCAATTGATAGTACTGCCCAACAAGTCACATTTTATCAAGGCACATTGTTGGTTACTGGTAGATATACTATTGAGTTAACTCTGCTTTCAGGAGTTGCCGAAAGCAATTACAATCTCAATGTTGGATTAGAAAAACCAGTCAACCCAATTCCCACAGAGACACCTTTGCCAATTCCCACAGAGACACCCTTGCCAATTCCTACAGAAACACTCTTGCCAATTCCTACAGAAACACTCTTGCCAATTCCTACAGAAACACCCTTGCCAATTCCCACAGAAACACCCTTGCCAATTCCGACGATTACTGAAGCGCCAACTTTGCCGCCACCTGATGAAACACAACCATTTTCTGGCCAAAGGAATTAATGTTAAACACACTATTAATTACTGGAACTGATACAGAAGCTGGTAAAACTGTTTTAACAACAGCATTAGCAGCTTATTGGCAAAAATATTACCCGCAGCGTCGCTGGGGAATCATGAAACCGATTCAATCGGGGTTTGGCGATCGCGAGTGGTATCAAAAGCTATTTGCGCTAGAACAATCTGCTGAAGAAATTACACCTTTATACTTTCAAGCACCTCTGGCTCCTCCTATAGCAGCAGCACGGGAAAATCGCCGAGTAGATTTAGCAGTAGTTTGGCAAGCTTTGTCTAAATTGCGATCGCAGCGTGATTTTGTACTCGTAGAAGCCTTGGGAGGGTTAGGTTCGCCAATAACTGAGGAATTAACGGTAGCTGATTTGGCGGGGGAATGGCATTTACCAACAGTATTGGTAGTACCAGTGAGATTGGGTGCGATCGCTCAAGCAGTGGCGAATGTGGCATTAGCTAGACAATCGCGCGTCAATCTCAAAGGCATTGTTCTGAACTGCGTACAACCCCGAACGGATGCAGAAATAGACGATTGGACACCATTTCAATTGATTCAATCACTCACTAACACGCCAGTTTTAGGCTGCTTACCCTATCTAGATAATTTGACTGATTTAGATAAACTTGCTCAAATAGCATCAGATTTAGATTGGGAAACACTCACACTTGAGAATGATTTAAATTGACATTATCGAACTCAATTAGGATACAGCAACATTTTTGAGGATAGTCATCGGCCCTTGGGTTTTGAGAATCTCCATTTCTGCTGCGTTTCGCACGAGTAGGGCACCAGCAAATCCTAATGAATTCACAGAGATGGATTGGAAATGCTCCTGCGATCGCGGTACGATTAACATCCATTCTCGTGTCGCTAGCAGATTGTAAGCACCAGATTGCTTTACATCTAAACCCACAGCATGACGCAAAGTGTGATAAATTTCCAGTGTTGCTTGTGCCCCTGCTAATGGCGATCGCACCCAATTAGAATTTAATGGTGCAAAAGCATGTACAAAGGGAAGTTTTGCTAAAGTTGCATTCGAGTTTTGAAATTGTGCTGATGTTAGCAAAGCTTCAATTGGTATTTGCAAGCCTGAAGGTGCAAGTGGTAGGGGTACTAATTGTAAATGCTTGTGTCGCTGACTAGCACCTGCGATTTTGCTACTGTTATAAAATGCTAAACCATCGAAATCAGCCAAACACGCCCACATAGCCGTAAAATCTTCCAGAGTGAGTAAGCTTTCTTGTTCCTCGAAGCTACGAGTGATGATTAGCAGATGATAATCTACAACATTGAATTTATTTAAAATACATACATGGGTATCGGAGATATCCGCCACAAATAAATCTTCTTCGTAGGGCAAGAAAGGATTAAACTCTTCACCAGCAGTAGCAGATTGTTTTTCCTGTTTCTTCTTAGCTGCTTTTTTGCGATTTAGGTTAGACAAAATCCGTACCAAAAAGCGCACGCCATCCTGTTCAACAAATTCAAATTCTGTCGGAATCGAGAGTAGCGCCCCGCATTGCAAAGCATATTCAGTCCGTTCTTTAACACTTGTCCATAAAGTGTCAGGTTTAAGTAAGATTTTCCCCTGTGCCATTTTTATTCCTTCAGGCATGATGAAGAGTGCTGAGTTCCAAGTGCTGAGTTCTGAGTTTAAAGACCACCCACAAGGGGTCTTGCTCAAACCCAAGTATATAAATACTATAAATACTGAGTAATTCTTAATTTACTCAGCACTCAGCACTCAGCACTCAGCACTAAGTTTGGTAAAGAGTACGCAGCGATGTACGTCTCTACGAATGACTATATTCCAATACGGTTCAATAAAATACCAAAGCTTTCACAACAACGCAATACCTTCGCAACAAAACTGTCACAAATCATATCTACATTAGTAATATATCTAATCTTTCCAGACAGCAATGCAAAACGAATCTCGCAACAGAGAACACCCATCAAATAGCATTTTACATAACACTGCTGATGCCAAATACCGTAATCAAGCACCCTGGAAAAAGGCTGCTGCCTCTCTATCGCTGGTGCTGCTGGGATCGGGTATGACATTGGCAGGCGGCTATATTGCTGGAAACTCTCGGCAGGTGTCTGAGAGTGCATCTAATTTGGCAGTTAGTCGAGTAAATGCTGCTCTTCCATTGCCAGCCGCCACAGATCCTAACTTTGTAACACGAGTGGTGCAAAATGTCGGGCCAGCAGTAGTGCGGATTAACTCTTCCCGAACCGTCAGAACCCGGATACCAGATGAATTTAACGATCCGTTTTTTCGCCGCTTTTTTGGTTCCCAATTGCCACAATCAGGAGAAAGGGTAGAACGGGGTACTGGTTCAGGTTTTATCATCAGTGCTGATGGTAGAATTCTCACTAACGCCCATGTGGTAGATGGTGCTGATACAGTGACAGTGACACTCAAGGATGGGCGCACCTTGGAAGGTAAGGTGTTAGGAAAAGATGAATTAACCGATGTAGCTGTTATCAAGGTTCAGGCACAGAATTTACCTTCAGTAGCCTTGGGTAACTCAGATCAACTGCAACCGGGAGAATGGGCGATCGCGATCGGCAACCCCCTTGGACTAGATAATACAGTAACTACCGGAATCATCAGTGCTACTGGACGTAGTAGTAATCTAATCGGTGCTGCTGATAAGCGAGTAGAGTATATTCAAACTGACGCCGCAATTAATCCTGGTAACTCCGGCGGGCCCCTGCTAAATTCTCGTGGCCAGGTAATTGCCATGAATACAGCCATTATTCAAGGGGCACAAGGATTAGGCTTTGCTATTCCCATCAACACAGTACAACGCATTTCCAGCCAACTTATAGCTACAGGCAAAGTAGAACATCCTTATCTAGGAATTCAGATGATAGGGTTAACGCCTCAACTAAAACAAAATATCAACTCAGATCCCAACAGTGGTTTGAATGTGGATGAAGATAAAGGTGTATTAGTTGTGAAAGTTGTGCCAAATTCACCAGCTGCTAAAGCAGGGATACGTGCTGGTGATGTGATACAAACGCTTGCAGGTCAAGCAGTTACAGATGCCAGCAGTGTCCAAAAGGCAGTAGAAAATAGCCAAGTCGGGAGCGATTTACGTATGGAATTACGTCGCAATGGGCAGAATCTTAACATCGCTGTCCAACCTGGTGCTTTCCCCACTCAAGTGCAATAAAAGTTTTGCTATTACAGCTATTTTTAGGTACATAGACGATCTTTTTCCATAGCTTTAGTTAGTGTGTAAAAACCCCCTTTAGAATATTTCTAAAGGGGCATCATTTCATTTTTACAATAAATAGGTAGGCATAATTAAACATACAAAAAATCTTAGTTTGTAGTGAGCGATTTATCGCTTCTTCGGATTTATCAGCACTAAAGTCCTGACTACAAACTTTCATTTATTTATGCCTAGCAATAAGTTGCAACTGAATTTCAAGCTAGAGCCACAGCGGGTTGCTGCCAGCGTCCTACCGCTTTACCAATTACTGCCAATTCTTGCATCAAGTTATCGAAACGGTCTGGTGTTAAAGATTGGGGCCCGTCGGATAAAGCTTTGGCAGGATTAGGGTGAACCTCTATCATCAGGGAATCTGTGCCAGCTGCGATCGCAGCCATTGCCATTGAAGGCACAAATTCAGACCAACCTACGCCGTGGCTGGGGTCAATCATTATTGGCAGGTGAGTCAGCTTTCGCAACACGGGCACTACCGATAAATCCAGTGTATTTCGCGTATACTGACGGTCAAAGGTGCGTATTCCTCTTTCACACAAAATTACATTGGGATTGCCAGATGCCAAAATATACTCGGCTGCCATCAACCAATCTTCAATAGTAGCTGCCATTCCCCGCTTCAAGAGTACTGGTTTCGGCTGCGCTCCCACTTTTTTGAGCAAGGAGAAATTTTGCATATTTCTTGCCCCCACCTGAATCACGTCAGCAACTTCGGCAATTTTATCCAGGTCTACGGCATCCATCACTTCTGTAATAATACCTAGTCCGCTGACTTCCCGCGCCTTCGCTAATAAATCTAAAGCACTCTCGCCGTGTCCTTGGAAGGCATAAGGTGAAGTCCGGGGTTTGTATGCACCTCCGCGCAAAAATGCTGCCCCAGCAGCCTTGACGCGCCGCGCCGTCTCTACAATCATTTCTTCATTTTCTACGGAGCAGGGGCCAGCAACGACTACCAAAGGCTGATGTTCGCCAAATACTACCGCTCCATCAGGAGTATTAACCACCACATCTGAAGCTTCGCCGTGGCGGTACTGACGGCTGGCTCGTTTGTAAGGCTGTTCTACACGCAACACTTGTTCAATCCAGGGGCTAAGTTCCTGAATTTGTAGCGGATCTAAGCTGGCGGTTTCACCTACTAGACCAATAACTACTTTGTGTTGACCTACGATTTTTTCTGGAGTTAGTCCCCAGCTAGTTAATTCCTCATCAATGCGGTTTATTTCCGCCTCTGGGGAACCACTTTTCATTACTATAATCATCTGAAAGTTCCTGATTAATTAATTGAGTAAAATTTTCTGTAAATAGGCTAACTTTATTGTTACCTATTGACTTAATTACAAATAGTTAAAAATAAAATTTGTTTACATAAAGAAATAGACAAAATGTAGCGCTCAGTCAGTATTCTTACTGCTAAATAACTAGATATAGGGTATAAAAACGATTGTATAATTTTAATTAGCAATGTTGAAGTTATAAAATTTCAACTTCAACATTCACTTTTTCATTTACCCAATATCACAGTTACTTAATACCTGAGCGCCATTCATTACAAGTTTTTTTGCCGAGTTTCGCGCCAAGCTGCCACCATTCGTCCCAAATTGGTGTTGAACTCACCCAAACCCAGAAAACTTCCGACTTTTTCTTCATCCCAAGAGGCAGAGAGAACGCCATAAGTTATCCCTAAAACCCCCAAACCAAATAATCCCATGTTCACCAATAACACGGCGATGGGAGGTAGTCGGATATCGGAGTAGGTAGCAAGCAGATAGCTAGCAACCAAGGCGCTAATGCCCAAAGCTGTTGGTACACCAGAGAACCCAGCTACCCGTCGGATCATCCGTTGGCTGACTACTTGGGGAATTGCCATCTCTTGTTTGGTGTAAACCACTTTTTTATCAGCCTTTTTGACGGATTCTTGGGGCTGTGCTGCTGGTTTACTTTGAGCTTTTGCGGGTTTTTGGCGCTTTTTGTTCGGTTCAAAGGGCAAACGACTGCGTTCAGATTCTTCAGCAGACATAAGCGGTAGTCCTATCCACGAATACCGAGACGAGCAATCAAAGCTAGATATTTTTCCCGGCTTTCTTGCGATATATAAGCTAGAAGACGCTTACGCTGACCGATTAGCTTCAACAGTCCTCTTCGAGAAGAATGGTCTTTTTTATTTGCTTGGAGATGTTCGCTGAGGCGGTTAATGCGCTCAGTTAGCATGGCAACTTGGACATCGGCCGAGCCAGTGTCAGTTTCGTGAACTTGGTAGTTGGAGATTATTTCTTGTTTCCGCAGTTGCGTGAGGGCCATGGTCGATTCGGTTTCTAGTTTTTCTAAAATGTATGCAGCAGTCTCCTATAATATCACAGCCCTCAAGCTGGATGTGGAATGACCTTTGAAGTAATTCTTGTACTTTTTGATACTCTTTTTTAGAGGCTAATCCTCAGTATAAGGTTTAATCCCTGATAGGGATTTTAATTGATTGCGATCCAGTAGAAATATGGGAACCGGAAGGCACAACCTACTACGTTTCAATCCTTGATAGGGATTTTAGTTAATTGCAATTTATCCTGTAACCATTTATCGATTATTCTCCTGTTTCAATCCCTGATAGGGATTTTAGTTAATTGCAATTCGATACTATCTCTAAAATATCAGTTGATTGGTTTCAATCCCTGATAGGGATTTTAGTTAATTGCAATCTCTGAGGTGTCTAAAGATGCCCCCCCTACCCTTTCTGTTTCAATCCCTGATAGGGATTTTAGTTAATTGCAATTTGTAATCAGCAAAGCTATCTCGTTAAAGTGCTTTGCTGGAAATGTTTCAATCCCTGATAGGGATTTTAGTTAATTGCAATTCAGCCTGGGATTAACCCAGACCGGAGTAGAGGGATTGGTTTCAATCCCTGATAGGGATTTTAGTTAATTGCAATATTACTGTTTTTAAATGTTGATGTGTTACACGCTGTGTTTCAATCCCTGATAGGGATTTTAGTTAATTGCAATTAGTTGGGGTATGAATAGTCCAGTCCAGTTTTAAGGTTTCAATCCCTGATAGGGATTTTAGTTAATTGCAATTTGGCAACGTATCACCACCTACCTTATCAAGAGTAGAAGTTTCAATCCCTGATAGGGATTTTAGTTAATTGCAATATTATAATGTATACAGCCCAGCCAACCCATACAGGTTTCAATCCCTGATAGGGATTTTAGTTAATTGCAATAGCAATGGTAATCCATCACTAGGCTTTTAGTTCAGGTTTCAATCCCTGATAGGGATTTTAGTTAATTGCAATTATCCGGTGCTAACACAATAGAAAAAAACAATGGTTTCAATCCCTGATAGGGATTTTAGTTAATTGCAATTCTTAATTCGCCATGCGCCCGATGCACCCACAGGTTTCAATCCCTGATAGGGATTTTAGTTAATTGCAATGAATGGCTTAATATCATCAATCCTTCCAAGGAATAGTTTCAATCCCTGATAGGGATTTTAGTTAATTGCAATTCAGCATGTTCTTTCAAATCTTGTTTGATTTGAGTAATCGGTTTCAATCCCTGATAGGGATTTTAGTTAATTGCAATATATCGGCGAGAAGGTGGACGACGATCCAGAGGAGTTTCAATCCCTGATAGGGATTTTAGTTAATTGCAATCCGGGCGGCATTGGTGGCAAGCTTTCTAGGTTTGCGGTTTCAATCCCTGATAGGGATTTTAGTTAATTGCAATCTAACCAAGTCTCACGCCCTGAATCGTCTGAAACGTTTCAATCCCTGATAGGGATTTTAGTTAATTGCAATGCTGGCTTCTGAAAGCACTGCTGTATTTGGTTTTCAAGGTTCAATAGCGCGAATGCAAAAATCATAACATAAGGAGTAGCAATTGTGCTAAATGTAAATAGCTGAAAGTCAGTCTACATAAGGTGCGCGGATGGTTTCAAGATGCTATAGCCATCAAATCCTTGCATATAAGGCAATTCAGCCATTTTTGTGTTCCCCCTTTCCCAACACCTACCCATCCGCGCATTTAGCGAAAAAACTAATCCGATTGGAAAGCTGTTTCTGTTTACGTTATAGATATCCTACTCGATTAGGTTAGCTGACTTTCGGGTGATGCTTACGCCTACGCAATTTCAGCATTCCTATAACTAACCTTATTTGGCAACGTCTTCAAAGTCTGTTATCGCATAAGCAAATTCTCTAAAAGCTGTTTTAATCAGAACCTCTTTCGTTCCTCTTTCCAGAGAAGAGTTGCGGATGAGGTCTGTTAATTCTATGAACAACAGAGAAAACATAAAACGATCTTGGCGGTCAACTTGTTTCAAACAAGACGATATAAACTGATAAAGCTCTGTTTTTCTGGGTTTGGTCTGTTCATCCCATATTTGCAAGCCAAGCCGAAAAGTTCTCAAGCGGATTTCATTGGTGTTGAAGGACGCGTCTTTGTAGCGGACTGATACGCGCTGGGGTAATTCCATGAGTTTTAGCTATACATATTCAATGTAAAGTAATTATTCACTTATATTTTGGCTCAACCGGAAAAATCTGATATTTTGCACCAATGGCAATAGCCGCCAGATGTTAGAAACGAATGACTTGCGTGGAATATAGAGAGTTATTTAGGGTAGTACAAAAGTTCTACCCTAAGATCGCCAATTTAGAGGATACCCCAGAAATGGAGTAGCCCTTTACCAGAAAAAGCTTCAATCAAAATCGCAGAGACAAAACCAATCATTGCAAGACGACCATTCCAATTTTCACTTTGAGGAGTGAAGCCAAAACGCACAGCATTAGGATCTTCTGAAAGAATAGACGCAGAATTCTTAAAACCTGACATGAGAATAACTCCAAAGTTAAAGTGTTATAGCAGTTGTAACTGTCTGTAAAGTAATGTAACAGATGTTTAAGTAAAGGCGGAGTTAAAACAAATTATTGGCGAGGAGAAGGAATCCAATAGCCAACATAAGCTCCCAAAACAACTTTTGATAAGTCAAAAAACACAACCCTTCCATCCTCATAAAGGAATGCAAGGGCAAGTAGTCCAAAAACAAAGGAAATTATTACTATAGAAAGTAAAAAATCTTTATTAGACAAAGAAGGATGAGACATCTTAATACACCCGTATTAACTTAAGTACTATGTCTCCAACATATAGAATATCACATAAAATATCTGTAGTTTATCTAACTCTACTTCTACTTAAGTTTCAAAAATGCTTATAAGCTTTGTAGGGCAAGGAATAACGCTCGGTCTGTATCCTCACGTTATCCCTTGTTATTTTAAAGTTACGCCGGATAAATCCGTAATCTTCTATTTGGTTCTTCACCAAAACTATGCGACTTAAGGCGATAATGTTCTACCAACTCATGTTGCATTTTGCGGACTTGGGGAGAACGCGGCAATAACTCGACTGGCTGTCCTTTAGGAATCACAATTTGCTCAACGGCAAGTCTAGCTTCTTCTAAGGCATCCATCTCATCATCGCTACCATTGTGCAAAAACAATTGTAGTTCTCTATCATCGGCCATTTCTGGATCGTCGATGTTCAGCAACCGCCGCAAACCACGGGTAATTTGGGGAATAGTACTGGACTTAATTACGTGGATGGGTACATGACGAGCTTTGGCCATTTGGCGTAATTTTGCGTGGTTTTTGACGTGCGATCGCAATGCTAAAATTGCATCCGCAGTATCTATATCTTTTGTCAAGACCACGGGTAAAGTTAGCACGCTAATCACCTGTTCCAGTTGGTGACGGCTAACCCCATAAGGGTAAACGTGCAATGGCAAATCTTCACCATTGGGCCCTGGCACTCTTGTAGCAGCATCCAAATCAATGCTTTCAGAATAATTGAAAGATTCATCCAGTAAACGGTCAAACTCACTCCGCCCAGTTACCCGCTCTACAGGCAATTGGGGTAGTGCAACCATTTGTCCAGATGAACGCCAGCCATTAGACGGTCGCGCTGGTGGGAAAGAATCCTCCACTGTTCCTAGCTGTCCACCACGACCGTTAACAACAGCTAACTGACGTGTAACCGCAATTTTGCCGTGGTCATCAACGGTTCTGGTTTGTGGGGTAGGTTGACGCCCCCGCAACAGATTGTCTACGGTGTCAGCAACACTTTCGTGTACTGTCCAGCGTTGGCGTTCCAGCATTTCCACCGCAATCTCAAAGGTAGGCGGGGCTTTGCGCTCCAAAACGGTCTTTTGAGAGCCTCGCCGTCTGGCTTCATCATCTCCCAGCGTCACAGCTTGGATACCCCCAACTAAATCAGCTAGGGTGGGGTTTTTAATCAGGTTTTCGATCTGATTACCGTGGGCAGTACCTACCAACTGTACGCCCCGTTCCGCAATGGTACGAGCCGCTAAAGCTTCCAGTTCCGTGCCAATTTCATCAATGACAATCACTTCTGGCATGTGGTTTTCCACTGCCTCAATCATCACCTGATGCTGTTCGTTTGGATGAGCGACTTGCATCCGCCGAGCGCGACCAATGGCGGGGTGAGCAACATCACCATCCCCAGCGATTTCGTTGGAAGTGTCAATAATCACTACTCGCTTATGCAGATCGTCCGCTAAAACACGGGCTATTTCCCGTAAGGCGGTAGTTTTACCCACGCCTGGACGCCCCAGCATGAGAATCGATTTACCAGTTTCTACCAAGTCGCGGATCATGCCAATGGTTCCGAATACCGCCCGACCAACGCGACAGGTCAAGCCAATAATCTTACCAGTGCGGTTGCGAATAGCGCTGATCCGATGCAAAGTTTGCTCAATTCCTGCCCGATTATCTCCGCCAAAGATTCCGACTCGTTGAATGCAATCATCTATTTGTTCTTGAGTAACGGGTACTTCGCTCAAATACTCAGCTTGATTAGGAAAGCGAGCCTCTGGGCGACGACCCAAATCCAAGACCACTTCTACTAAACTATCTCGTTTGGGATGACTCTCTAGTACTTGTTGCAGGTCTTGGGGCAAAATGTCTAATAACTTTTGGAGATCGTCTGTAATCGTCATGCTTTCTATGGTGACGTTTTTAGAGATAGCGAGGACATTTGCGTGCAGGAGAACCCGCTCTGGGAATTTTCCGAACGAGCGATTAACGCTCCTGCTGTGACTTGATCTGGGAAACGAGAGAATGGGCAAGTTCTACAGCTTGCCAAAGTAATATTTCATCTTCTTCTAGGCGAACAGTCGCCTTCATATTGGTGTTACTTACCTCCTTATTCTCTAACTGT
Source organism: Nostocales cyanobacterium LEGE 12452 (assembly GCA_015206945.1). Classification (GTDB taxonomy): domain Bacteria; phylum Cyanobacteriota; class Cyanobacteriia; order Cyanobacteriales; family Nostocaceae; genus Nostoc. Next base: position 12,946 of record JADEXV010000208.1, read on the forward strand.
TCGAGAATTGGTGACAGTAGTACGCGGGCGTAGCTACCGTAGGCGACCCCGGCGATGTGGGAGTGCTGATTGCTAAGTGCTGAGTGCTGAGTAGTATAGTCTTTCTCAGCACTCATAACTCGGAACTCAGCACTGTTGAACAGTCCCATTGCCTTTAACTTAGCAACGGTATACTTATTTGTGCCGCCTGCTAACTGCACATATCCTGGTAACTTAGCTGCCAAAACTTTTTGCCCTAATTTCACCGCAGCTATTGTGGTGCCATCGCCAATATCACCACTCATCGGACGACCATCGGTTTGCCAAATTAAAGCACCCTTGAGTGGGGTAATCCTGTCATACAGCGCTCTCAAGTAGTCAATCATCCCTTCGCCATCAGGACAGCTGATTGCTAGTAACTTTAGTTTATCGGCCCACGGTGAAATTGCTTGCCATAATCGCTCAAATTCTGCCAACCGCCCGACTTTTGTATGGATTTCTACGGCATCTACTCCCGTTGACATTACCAATGGTGCGATCGCTCCCGGCGTTGTCACGTATGAAGCTGTATAAATTATACTACAAGGGCAAACTGGTATGCAACGACCGCAGCCATAACACTTTTCGGATACTACTCCTGAAAAGTCTTCTTTGATACTGTCAAACACGATCGCTTGTGCCGGGCAAATCCGTTCACAGGGTCTAGGGCAGTCTGTAGGACACTCATTAGAATTAAATTCTGCTTTGCGAAAATGGGGGTCTTCTCCATCGTTTAGGCTGACCATCAAAAACGGTAAATTGCCTTTGTAGTCAAAGCCTCGCTTTTGGGCATCCTTAGCCAGAGATTTGGCTGCTTGTAGCCCTGATTGCGCTGCTGCAATTACTGCTGGATCAGCTGCAACATCTATACAGTCAGCGCCCGCCAAAGTATAGGCTAACGTTAAACTTCTGACTGCCGGCAAATGCTGGAAGCTGGCTCCGCAGATCAGCTTGAACCAGTCACCTTGTTTGAGAGATTGTAAAGGTAGGAACAGATCAGTCACTATTCTATTATGCGTTTATGCGACTAAAAATAGTAGTCTGCGATCGAGAAAAAGTCCGAATTTGCTGATTTAGGGTTTGTTGAATTGGGGATTGGATCAAAAGAGGCAGAGGTGCGGAGGGGCAGAGGAAAAAGATTTAGGCAATTTCCGTTAATAAATCTACCGTCGCTGTTGGTTTCGACTCCGCGGTAGTTGAGCGTAGTCGAAACTCAACCAACTAAGGGATCGAGAGTTGAGCGTTCGCGTAGCGTCTCCAAGAGTTGTCGAAACTCGTCAACCTGGGTATATTCTTTGTGAGAAATCACCTTACTACTACTAATTTTCCCCTGCACCTCTGCCCCTCTGCTCCCC
>JADEXV010000209.1 GCA_015206945.1 Nostocales cyanobacterium LEGE 12452
TCCCTCCCCTTTGCAAAGAGAGGGTTAGGGTGGGGTAAAACCTTGGTTAATCAGCTATTTCAGACTTGTGTGTACACTGTAGCTTCAAAGAGGCGAGCAAAAAGCTGAATTTCGTTCCTGTCTCTCCCTCTCGGACGGGCGAGATGGACGGTTTTGCGTAGTAAAACCAGGGAGAGGTTTCTAAGCAATTAGGGGACTAATCAGGAATTTTGCGGAGATTGAGAGTTAACCAACAGAAAGTAGTATACTTTTTTGGGTTCGCCTAAAACCAAGAATTTTGGGGTTGCTCTAATGCTAAGTCCTGTTGTAACAGTCGGTATATTTCAAAAACAACCCGATCCTAAAGCATTTTCAGCAGGCCAAGTCATCTTTGAAGAAGGACAGTCTGGTGATGAAATGTATGGCATTCTCGAAGGAGAAGTAAATATATTGGTCAATGGCAAGGTTGTAGAAACCATTGAAACGGGTGGAGTTTTTGGTGCTGGGGTACTTGTAGGAGTCAAAAATAGAACTTACACAGCTATTGCTAAGGTAGATAGCAAACTGGTTTTCCTTGATGATAAAGGGTTTCTGTTTGCCGTTCAGGAAACACCCATGTTTGCCATAGAGGTGATGAGAAGTTACTCAGAGCGTCTGAGTCGCTTGCAACGTCTTTTGTAAAGTAGGCAGCAAATAGGAGGCAGGAGAGTGCAATTAGCATGTCTGGCTCTGATTTCAAGACTTTGTGCGAAGGGTCTTGTAGAGAAAGGATGCAGTATTTATTTTGCCTCTTGCCCCCAGAATAGCTGCCTTTGGTGGTGAAAGGTACAGAATTTACCGGAGTTAGCAATGGCGCGTAAACGTTTGATTATCGAGATGGGGATGGGAATAGATCAGCATGGACAAGAACCAACAGTAGCAGCATCTAGGGCAGTACGAAATGCGATCGCTCACAATGCCTTACCTGGTGTTTGGGAAGTTGCAGGTTTAAGTCACCCCAATGAAATGATTATAGAGGTTCAGGTAGCAGTCCCATACCCAGAAAAAGTTAGAGAAGAAGAAGTACTCGCTGTATTACCATTTGGTCAAAAAACCCTCACTGTAGAATCTGGGGGAATGGTAGTTCAAGGGCGGGCGATTCCCGAACTCAACGATAAAAATGACGAAATGTTGATTGCGATCGCAGCTGTTACAGTTCTAATCGAAAGTGAGTAGCTAAGGTAATCCCTCTATAAAAAAATCACTAATTGAAAGTTATAGAAAAGTTACTAAGTCATTTCATTGTCGACTGAATGTGTAGAGACACGATGTTTAATTGTCAAGTATATTTGCTGATTACTTTATCAAAAAGCGTCATTGCTTTATAAAAATACCTAGTTGACTTACTCAAAATACTTAAATGCTTTCTCAAAATGACGTTTGACTTATTCAAACCCTGGTTTGCTTACTCATTTTGGTGTTTTCCGCAAGTAAAAGAAGCTTTGACTTATTCAAACTCCAGTTTGCTTACTCATTTCAGTGTTTTCTGCAAGTAAAAGAAGCTTTGACTTACTCAAACCCTGGTTTGCTTACTCATTTCAGTGTTTTCTGCAAGTAAAAGAAGCTTTGACTTACTCAAACTCCAGTTTGCTTACTAATTTCAGTGTTTTCCGTAAGCAAAACAATCTTTGACTTATTCAAAAGGCTTGAATGCCTTCTCATGGTTAATTTTTGAAGTTTTACCCTAGAAATATTCTGTCTATTGGACTAAAGATTTGCTAATCCAAAAGTATAAAATAATAGAAACCTGGAGAAAAATATGTCATTAGAAACAGAAACACTACAGGCGACACCACCAACTTCTACTTTTGAGAAACTTGAGGAAAAGCAAGAATTTAACTGGAGGCAATGCTGGTATCCCGTCACCTTTGTACAAGACTTACCTGCCAACCGCCCTCATAGCTTTTCCTTGTACGATGAACCTTTGGTTTTGTTCAAAAACAAAGATGGACAATTTATCTGTTTAGCAGATCGTTGTCCTCACCGTACAGCGAAACTTTCTGAAGGACAAATTATTGACGGCAAAATTGAATGCTTATATCACGGCTGGCAGTTTGGCAGTGATGGTCAATGTCTGCACATTCCTCAATTACCAGCAGATGCAAAAATTCCAGCCAATGCTTGCGTGCCATCCTTTAAAGTTGTGGAACGCCAAGGCATGATTTGGGTATGGGCTGGCGAAAAAGAAACTGCTGTTGATGAAACTATTCCAATTTTGCCAGATTTAGACAAGCCAGGATTTGTGCGTGCAGACTTTATATTGGATCTGCCTTATGACCAAGCATATCTAATAGAGAACGTCATGGACCCGGCTCATGTTGCTATTAGCCATCATGGAACTAGAGGAGGTAGTAATCGCAAAAATGCCCAACCGCTAGAAATGGAAGTGCTAGAGAGTTCGGCTCAGGGGGTTAAAGGCAGGTGGCGGGGAACTAACAAATCAAATGAAGCTTGGAAGTATATTGATTTTGTTGCTCCAAGTCTTGTGCTAAACACTGCTTATATTGAAAAAAAAGATTGGACATTTGGACTAGCTTTGTATTCAATTCCTTTAGGTAAAGGGCGATGCCGTCTTTTAGCTAGAGGTTATCGTAATTTCATGACTTGGGGAGCCAAGCTGAGGCCCCGCTGGCTCGATCACTTGAATACGAACAAAATATTGGAGCAGGATTTGCCTCTAATTGCGGGACAACAGGCAGAAATTGAGCGTTTAGGAAGAAGTCTCAAAGAATTATATTTGCCGCTGAAAACATCTGACACATTAGTGATTGAGTTCCGCAAGTGGCTAGATAAATTTGGGTCATCTTTGCCTTTTTATCACGGCTATTCTACATTGAAAAATGTTGAGAATGACGAGTTGAATTCAAAGCCGATTTTGCCAGACAGATTTTCGCGACACACACTTATTTGTAGTTCTTGCAATCGAGCTTATCAGGTGACAAATAGGGTCAAACAAGGTTGTATCGGAGTAGCGATCGCTCTAGCTGCTGTAGCAATACTTGCAGATGATTCTAAAATCAAAATAGCAGCAATATCGATTTCTATAGCAGCAATTGTCATGTCTGTTATGGCTCATACACTCAAAACTCACTTTGAGCATTCTTACACTCGTCACTAAAATAAGTACTGAAAACATTTCGTAGTAAGGACTTTAGTCCTTATTTTCTAAGAGGATGTCTGAAAAGTATCAAATATTTCTTGATCCCCCCTAACCCCCCTTAAAAAAGGGGGAATAAGATTCTTAAAGTCCCCCTTTTTAAGGGGGATTTAGGGGGATCTCCAAGGGTTAGATGTATACAAAAAAACTTTTCAGACATCCTCTAAGCACTAAAGTCTTTACTACAAACTTTTCATTACTAGCTGAGACATTTTACTGATAGATGTGTGTTAAATTTGCTCACCTTAAACAATTTGCTCAAACCCTTTGTGTGGTTAATTCATGATCGAGTTAGTGGCTCTGCGCTAAACTAAAAAATATTGGGATAAAAATCTCTGGCAGTAAGTTCAATACACCACTAATCTTTACCACTGCGGCGATCATGTCTCAAGAGCATAACGAATCACTCCAAATTCAAGAAATCACCAAACTTAAACCGAAACACTTTGCTGATTTAGTCAGATCGGCACAACTGGTTTTCGACCCCACAGCCGGAGTTTCGGGAAGACATATAACAGTTGACTGGGAACAATTCGGAATTCCCCGTGATGTTGCAGATAATCTCAGATCACTTGGTCAGCAATACCAGTATGCATCTCCTCACATCCCTGTTGAAGACATTTGGAGTAAATTAACTCCAGAAACTCGTATTTGGTTTGTTGAAAATAAAGATCGGTTGTGGCAGCTTGAAGAAGCTTTCCCAGCCCTTGATGAAGATTGAAGAGGATATGAGGTAGTAGGTTGTCACCTTCTGCCTCTCTAGAAAGGATAAGCAAAAACTGCGATGGCGTAACCGCCCGCTGGAAGCGATCGCAAGCAAATAGCGAATATTGACACTTGCAAAGTCCTCGACTATATAAGTCAATGACTACCTAGCATTTCTCCAGCTTATGGTTATACTGCTATCATTGCTGGCTCTACTGGTCAGCTAAATATACTGAGTATTATTTTATTCAGCTTAATAATGGTAGCAAATTAGTACAGATTAAATTGAGACATCCTTTAGCTTTAGCTGGAATGTTTCAAGGTATTTTATTGTTTTCTTTTTTCTTTCAGCAGTAGATATATTAATTACAACAGGGTACGAGTAATATCAAGTCTGTGTAACCCAATAACTAATAACTAGTATTTGAGGAGATTTAATGTGTCTAGTCGTAAATTATCTTGGTTACTGAAACTAATAATTATTACATTGGTTACTGGTGCTAGTAGTTTAGGTATCAGCTTGCTTTTAACCACAAGCGGATTTGAGCATTTGTTGGGAATTATAAAGCCAAAAAGCGAGAGTGCTAAAGCGAGTCATAACAAACTGATGAGTGCAGATGCACAGAATATAAGTCGAATAACAGACCAGATGAATGAAGTGCCAAAGGCCTTTCAGGGAACAATCGTTTATCAAGGGAAACTAAAACCGAATGAAAAAGTTATCGCCCTAACTTTTGATGATGGCCCTGGCCCCAAAAATACGGCACAGATTTTAGAAATTTTGAAGAAAAATGATGTCAAAGCCACATTCTTCATGATCGGGCAAATGGTGAAATATTTTCCCGAAGTTGCCAAGCAAGTAGCTGCTGATGGTCACGTAATTGGTAATCACACCTGGCATCATTGGTATCGCCACATGGATGTAGCTACTGCTGCTAGTGAAATTGATCGCACAGCAGAAATTATCTACAAGACTACTGGAGTAAAAACTACTCTGTTTCGTCCCCCTGGAGGCTTTCTGAATAATGGACTAGCTGAATATGCCAAAAGCGAGAAATACGCTGTCATGATGTGGTCAGAACAATCGGGAGATGCTGAACGCCTTTCGCCTCCAGTTACGGGGCTGGTCAAAAATGTGCTGAAATATGCAAAACCCGGTGCAATTGTACTGTTGCACGATGGGGGCGGCAACCGTTCCAAATCTGTCAAGGCTTTACCAGAAATGATCGCAGGTTTAAAAGCTGAAGGCTATAGATTTGTGACAATTCCCCAACTACTAGAAATACAAGCCCAAGAAGAAAGTGTGGAGACAGCAGTATCACCTGTAGTAATAAATCAAGAACATCCAAACCAACAGCTTAATCATCAGTGATATTGTGTTCGGTTAAAGACTTATCATTAAGAGCGCAGAGGGGAGCAGGGCTGTTTCACTCCACAAAGGATAAGAGTTTATGACGACTAAGCTTTTTATTGATACATGGGGCTGGTTGACGCTTCATGACAGAAGTGAACGCTATCACCAAGATTTTTACACTAAACACTTACCGATACACATCGCTCCGATGGGCTATCAGTAAAATAGTAATTAGTTGCTGTTCTTCATCCACTTTATAAACACCAACTCGATAGCGAAAAAGACCTGCGAAATCACCTTTGAGCCGCTTGATGTTTGGATGTTCGTAAGCATTCTGTCGCAGTTGGTCAAAGCAACGGTTTAGCCGTTCCGCTAGTGATGCATCTACTTCTTGATAAAACTTTTGTGCTTTGCGAGTTAGTACCAGTTCATACATGGCGACGAATACTGTCAAATGGCACCACTTCCCCAGCGTCAGCTTCCTGCATGGCTTCACGCAAAGCTTGCTCAAAACCAGGGATATTCAAAAGTTCCGTTGTCGCCTCATTTTCTTCTCTTTCTTCTAGATCAGCTAGAAAATCACTCACTACCCGCAGCCTTTCTGGAGACAGTCGCCGTAAACGCTTCTCAGCTTCCTGAAGAATAGTAATGTCATCTTGTTTTGATTCCATAGTTATTTCTAGACTTAACGCTATTTATCATTGATTGGTTTCCTTCTCTATCATATTATTGACCTTCCGAGGCTCGACTTTGACCTTCTGAGGCTCGACTTTGACCTTCTGAGGCTCGACTTTGACCTTCTGAGGCTCAACTTTGACCTTCTGAGGCTCAACTTTGACCTTCTGAGGCTCGACTTTGACCTTCTGAGGCTCGACTTTGACCTTCTGAGGCTCGACTTTGACCTTCTGAGGCTCGACGTTGACCTTCTGAGGCTCAACTTTGACCTTCTGAGCCTCGAAGTTGCGTCTTTTCTCCTCGAAATTGCACCTTTTATCCTCAACTAACAAATATATCTAACCATTCCTGAATTTACAGGGGTGAGCGTGTAGTAAAATTTGCTCACCTCCGTAAAGTGGAACATGGCTTTAGACTTCTCTGGTCAAAATCTTCGAGGACGCAACTTCAAAGGACAAGACCTTGCGGGTGCAAACTTTAGCTATGCCGACATCCGAGGGGCAAACTTCACCAACGCTAATTTAACAGGGGCAAACTTCAGCCATGCTAAAGCTGGACTGCAACGACGTTGGGCAATTCTCCTAGTCCTTGTATCGTGGCTGTCGTCGGGACTGTCGGGAATTTTATGGTTTGTTGACGGTTATTTTGTGTTAATAATATTTCGTGCTTTTGCACAGAATTCGATTATCGGCTGTATTGTGCTAATCCTATTGATTGCCTATTTCATCTTCACAAATAGCCAAGGAGTAGGAACTGGTTTAGGACTCGTAGCCTTCGGCATAGCCTTTGCCGCAGCCTTTGCCGCAGCCGTAGTAGTAGGAGCAGGAGCTTTCGCCTTCGCCTTTCCTTTCGCCTTTGTCTTAGCCTTCGTCTTAACCGTAGTAGCGGGAAACTTCGCCGTCGCCGGAGGCTTTGCCGTCGCCGGAGGCTTCGCCGTCGCCGGAGGCTTAGTAGCGAGAGCCTTAGCCTTCTCTGTCGCCGTTGTCTTTGCCGTTGTTGGCTTCGTCGGCGATAGCTTCGCCGTTGCCCTTGCCATCGCCATGATCGCTGCCATCGCCGTCGCCATCGCCATCGCCGGAACGTTACTGAGTATTTACATCGCTTGGCAAGCGATGAAAGGAAACGAAGAATATTTCTTTGTTCGTAATATCGCGATCGCTTTTGCAGCTACAGGAGGTACAAGTTTTCGTGGCGCTAACTTAACCAATGCTAATTTCACCCAAGCTACGCTCAAAAGTACAGATTTGCGAAACACTATTCTTATCTGTAGCCGTTGGCATCAAGCCAAAATGCTCGATCGTGTTCGTCCTGGTTCAACTTATCTGCAAAACTCACAAGTACGTCAACTGCTGGTTACAGGACAGGGACAGGAAAAAATTTTTGACTGTCAAAACCTACGAGGTATTAACTTACAAGCAGCAAACCTAGCTGATACCAGCTTTATTGGCACCGATCTCAGTGAAGCCAACTTGCAAGATGCCGATTTGTCAAGAGCAAAGCTGAAGCAAACGCAACTAGACGGCACAGATTTAACAGGTGCAACACTAACAGGCGCGTACATTGAAGATTGGGGCATTACAAATACAACTAAATTGCATGGGGTGAAGTGTGAATATGTCTTCATGCGCTTACCCACCAAAGAAAATCCCGATCCTCTCCGCAAACCTGATAACAAACAAGATGTATTTGCAGACGGAGATTTTGCCGACTTTATCAAGCCAATTTCTGACACCCTCGACCTTTTCCCATAATCAAGGCGTTGACCCTCGCGCTGTTGCGATCGCTTTCAAAAACCTTGCCGAAAACCATCCCGAAGCCGAGTTAGAAATCGTCGCAATGGAGAAACGCGGCGATGATAAAATCTTGCTCAGAGCCAAAACCGCCGCAGGTAGCGATAAATCTCAACTGAGTGCAGAATATTTTGATGACTATAATCAACTCAAAGCTTTATCGCAGAGTCAGCAATTATTGCTAGTAGAAAAAGATCAGCGCATTATTAGTTTAAAAAATATGGTAGATACTGCTCTCAAGCAGCCAAAATTTTATACTCAGGGAGATACAAATATGTCAGATATCAGCGGCATCAATATTGAAGGCAGCAGTAATGTTAGCGGTATCGCTGGCAATAATTCTATTGCTAATCTGGGAACCATTAGCGGTAACGTGAGTATTGCCCTCAATCAGTTACCTGATGCAACCGATGCCGAGAAACCAGGAATTAAAGAATTATTGTCGCAGTTGCAAGATGCGATTGTACAATCCACATATTTGTCAGAAGAAGACAAAACCGAAGCGCTAGAACAGGTGAAGACTTTGGCAGAAGCGGGTAAAAATCCTCAAGAATCCACCAAGCAGAAGACTGCAAAAACAGCCATCACGATGTTGAAAGGGATATTTACAGGCTTACCTGCTGTTGCTTCTCTGGTGGAAGCGGGTAATAAATTATTGCCTGCGATCGCAAAACTATTCGGTTTGGGATAAGGGCGTTGTTCCAGCAAAGATACGATCAATACTAGTAACTCTGCTGGAATTAAACCCAATGTCTTTAACTGAAGAAATTCTTTGCCAATTACCCGGCGATGTTTTAGGAGGATTGCGCCAAGGCGATCGCATTCTCACATCTCTGCGCGAAAACTCCGCACCAGTACCAACGTTAGTTAAAGAAAGTCAACAGCCTTTAGGCGCTGTAGACTTCGATGTAATTATCTGCGGTGGCACTTTAGGGATTTTAATTGGTTGCGCCTTGGCGGTGAAGGGATTGCGGGTGGCGTTGCTGGAACGGGGTATTTTGCGGGGGAGGGAACAAGAGTGGAATATTTCTCGCAAAGAATTAGATGTATTTGTGGAATTAAACTTGCTAACAGAGGAAGAATTAGCAAGTGCGATCGCCACTCAATATAACCCAGCGCGAGTTAGTTTTGCTGGCGGTACAGAAGTTTGGGTAGAGGACGTTTTGAATATCGGCGTAGATCCAGTTTATCTATTAGCCACTTTGAAAACCCGATTTCTCACCGCTGGGGGAAAGTTATTAGAAAACACACCCTTTACCGAAGCAGTAGTTCATCCCGATGGGGTGATCGTAAATAACCAATTCAAAACTCGCTTATTAATCGACGCGATGGGACATTTTTCACCCATCACCCAACAAGCACGCCAAGGCAAAAAACCAGATGCGCTGTGCTTAGTTGTAGGAAGTTGCGCTCAAGGTTTTCCAGAAAATAACTCAGGCGATTTATTATTATCATTTACATCCTTGCAGAATCAATGTCAGTACTTCTGGGAAGCCTTCCCAGCTAGGGATGGCAGAACTACTTACTTATTTACCTACATGGATGCAGAACCTCAACGTTTGAGTTTAGAAGCTATGTTTGAGGAATATCTGCGTCTTCTTCCAGAATATCAGGGAGTGGAATTGAGCAACCTGAAATTTCAACGGGCATTATTTGGTTTCTTTCCCACCTATCGCCAAAGTCCGCTCAAAACTTCTTGGAATCGCATTCTACCAGCCGGAGATAGCAGTGGTAATCAATCTCCCTTGAGTTTTGGTGGTTTTGGAGCGATGGTGCGTCACCTGAAGCGTTTAACTTATGGCATTTCCGAAGCGCTGGAAACAGAACAATTATCTGCAAAAGCGTTAACACTGCTGCAACCTTATCAGCCAAGTTTGACTGTCACCTGGTTGTTTCAAAGGGCGATGAGTGTTGGTGTAAATCAAAAAATTGCCCCAGATCAAATTAACCAATTACTCTCAGCGGTATTTCAGGAAATGCAACAGTTGGGTACACCAGTGTTAAAACCGTTTTTACAAGATATAGTGCAATTTTCGGCACTAACGCAAACACTGTTAAAAACTGGTTTATATCATCCTGGAATAGTTGCCAAGATAATTCCGCAAGTAGGTTTGGCAAGTTTGTTAGATTGGATGTTACATTACAGTAATTTAGGTGTATACACTGCCTTGTTTTCGCTAAGTCCAATGCTAGAAACATGGATTAAGAATCAACCAAAAGAACAACAATATTATTGGCATCGTTTGATTGATGCTTGGAAGTATGGTTCTGGCGGTGATTACTCAGATGAAACTTAGAATTTTACCTGTGTGAGGATAACATGATGGAACGGAAATCATCAGGAATCAAATACTTTGCAGTACTGATTGGATTCCTGCGCGATCGCCAAGGATTTCTAGAGGAAATTCGCCAAGGGATAAGATTACCAAATAAAATCATTTCACTCTTGGTTTGCAGTTCCTTATTTCTCGCTGCTTATGGCGGAATCATTGGTGCATACCATAGCTGGATGCAAGCTTTGTCTTCCGCCATTAAACTCCCAGCGCTTTATTTAATCACACTTTTGGTTTGTATCCCGACGTTGTTTTTTGCTAATATTATTTTTGGCTCAAAGCGGACTTTTGCCCAGCATTTAGCATTAGTATTGACTGCTGTTTCAATTACCAGCGTACTTTTATTTAGCTTTGCACCAATCACTCTGTTTTTCTTAATTACCACCAATAATTACCAATTTTTAATTCTGTTAAATGTATTCATCTTCGCATTAACTGGATTTATTGGGATTTCATCTTTATATCAGGCTACAAATATAGTTTTAGAACAAGATGATGAAGGTACAAAAACACGCCAGAAAATTGTAAGATTTTGGTTATTTCTTTACGCTTTTGTAGGCAGTCAGTTAGGATGGACTCTCAGACCATTTTTTGGCACACCTGATTCTGTCTTTCAACTATTCCGCGAAAGAGAAGGTAATTTCTATTTAAGCGTCATTAAATCTCTTAGCTATCTCTTTGGATTCCGTTAATTAGTCGTTAGTAATTCCCCAAAATATACAATCTAAAAAAAATATGCTGAAAAAGCAAAATCGCGGAATTCAACAATTTGGTGTTTTGGTTAATTTGCTGCGCGATCGCCAGTCATTCTTAGAAGAAATTCGTCTGGGAATAAGATTACAAAATAAAATTAGTTCTCTGTTCGTAACTAGTTCTATTTTCTTTGCCCTTTATGGAGCAATTATCGGTGCATCCCACAGTTGGGGACAGGCATTATCGGGTGCTATTAAACTTCCAGTATTCTATTTAATCACGCTGATTATTTGTTTCCCGACTTTGTTCTTTTTTAATGTTTTGTTTGGTTCTCGCAGCAGTATTCTACAGCATTTCGTCGTATTACTCACATCTGTATCAGTGATTAGCGTACTTTTATTTAGCTTGGCACCAGTTACGCTATTTTTTCTAATCACTACACCCGATTCTTATCAATTTTTTAAACTGCTGAATGTATTTATTTTTGGTATTACAGGCGTATTTGGCGTAAAGTTCCTGTATGAAGGAATGCAATTACTTTCTCAACAAGATGAAGTTGGTAAAAAAACCCGCACCACTATTTTAAGATCCTGGTTATTGCTTTATGCCTTTGTTGGTATGCAGTTAGGATGGTTTCTCAGACCATTTTTTGGTGCCCCTGACTCTAAATTTGAGTTGTTTCGGGCAGTGAAAGGCAATTTTTATTTAGATATTGTAGCGGCGATTTCCGAAATTCTAGGTTTACGTTAATCTCAGAAAAAGATAATTAGTCTAGTTCCCAGTCACAACTAATAGTTAAACCTTCCTCGTTCCCAATCTCCGACTGGGAATGCATTCATTGAGTCAGAGACTCAATAGATTTCTTGCACAAATGCAAATTTCAAAGTCCCTCTCCCAGGCTTGGGAGAGGGATTTAGGGTGAGGGCTTTAGATTCATGCAACAATTCTAATCTCTAAAAACTTCTTCTAGGCTGACTTTCAGCTTAAGGATCAGTTTTCAGATATTCTTGTAATTGTTGGGTACGCAGTTTTGTTGTCTTTTCCAAACAACCAGAATAAATGCTAGAGGCAATACTTCCGCCCTCATATCTGCTTCTTTCAAACTCACAATTGGTATCTCGAAACTTGATCCATGCTAGCTGTGTAGCAATCAATTTTTGTTTTCTAGGCCTTTCTAATGTAGATATCAATTGTTGATAAACTTGATTTAGTTTTTTATCTGCATTCTGATAAGATAACTTCGTACATTCATTAATTGCTGCTTGAGTTTGAGGATTATTGCAGTTTAACTTTTGAACTAAGCGCATCTCAGATAAATCAGGCGTTGTACCTGCTATTGCCATCGCAGGAGTATTTAAACTGCTGAGGGTTAGTATACTGGAAAAAACTAGTAATAATTGACGCATAGCAAAATCTTTGTTATTAAGTATAGAAATTTGATATTTTAGGTGTTGTAGAACTCAGAATCAGAGTAGGAAGTGGTATGCTCCACAAATAAGTGTCATGGTTGACGCGATGCTTCCTCTATTCTGGCTACCAGTACACTCCCACGATGGAGTTTTGGTTAATAAAAGAACAAGACAGCAACTGTATGGAATCGAAAGGAGATAAGCGATCGCTAGTATATATACTTATTGCATTAGCCAGGAAAATAGATAATTATTTTTTCATAAAATAAAATCAGCATTTTGTTAGAAGTATGATATCTGTGTCTAAAATATTTTTATTATACGTCAAATCCCAATATAACTCTTGCATTTATCATTAAAATAACTGTATTCTTTATATTGTTGAAAATTGTTTTTCACAAAATCAATAATAAAGCACAATTTCAGTACATCGGAAAAAACATTGACTAGGCAAATCGATAAATATCGATATAAAACCAAAATCTATGTATGCCGTTGTCGCTGGCATTATGAGTAACAGGAGCAACTGTCAAAATGAAAAATCAAATATTTTGTTTATGCGTGTAGTTTAGCAAGGAATTCAAAATTTTTTCTATTCCCTATCTCTTACAGTCCATACCTAATTTGAATAGAGAAGAGTATTGGCTAAATTTTCAATCTTTTCATCTCTCTAATCGGGGCAAGAAATCTATTCTGTGCTGGCTGAGTTTGGGATTTAAAACCCATTTTATCAACGAATCAAGACCAGGAAAATTATGACCTCTTTAGATCCTAATTTTTTTGACATCCCGGACAAAAGCCTAATCATCATCGACCCAGCCGTTGATGACTATAAAAAGCTAAATGGCAACAACTTGGAAGTCATCTTAAAAGACGTAGTAGATACAGAAGTAAGAACGGTAACTTCAGAAGTACAAAAACTGCTGAAAGCTCCACCAAAGGAATTTTTAGCGCCTCCTGGTGATTTCAATCCGACACTACTACTGTTTTTAGCATCTGTGACAGTACTGGTGTCATCTCATTGCGGTTACTGGCTTTGGCATTGGCCAGACTGGCTATGTTTTAGTTTTAATATTATTGCTTTGCATTGTTCTGGAACAGTAATTCATGATGCTTGTCACCAATCTGCCCACCGCAATCGAGTAATTAATGCCATGCTAGGGCATGGTAGCGCCCTGATGTTAGGGTTCGTTTTCCCAGTGTTTACACGCGTACATTTGCAGCATCATGCTCATGTCAACCATCCCAAAGATGACCCAGATCATTTTGTTTCTACAGGTGGCCCGCTGTGGATGATTGCATTTCGATTCTTGTCCCACGAGGTGTTTTTCTTTCGACGGCGACTGTGGCGCAAATACGAGCTATGGGAATGGTTAATTAGCCGCTCAATTGTTGTTGCAATTGTTTATATCTCAGTTCAGTATCATTTTTTAATGTACGTTCTCAATTTTTGGGTTGTACCTTCTGGTATTGTGGGATTAATACTGGGCTTGTTTTTTGATTATTTGCCCCATCGTCCCTTTGTTGAACGCGATCGCTGGAAAAATGCTCGTGTATATCCTAGCCCAATTCTTAACATCCTGATTTTAGGTCAGAACTACCATTTAATTCATCATTTATGGACTTGTATTCCCTGGTACAAATATCAGTCTGCGTACTATTTGATGAAGCCTTTATTAGATGAAAAAGGCTGTTATCAAACTTCAGGATTACTACAAAAGAAAGACTTTTTAGAGTTTATTTACGATATCTTTGTAGGAATTCGCCTTTCTCATCAAAAAACTAAAAATCCAGATGAATCACAAAGTCGAAAATAAGCATTAATACCAATTTAATGTGAAGTTGCACATATCTTGATCCCCCTAAATCCCCCTTAAAAAGGGGGACTTTGAGAGATATTTTTCCGGTTCCCCCCTTATTAAGGCTACGGTGTACACACAAGTTGACCCAGAGCGAGTTTCCAGCCAAAAAATGTGGATTCAAACTGCTCAAGCCCGCGACTCAAAGTAGTAATTCCCGGAGGTTTTTGAGACCTATAACCAGACCAACCA
>JADEXV010000210.1 GCA_015206945.1 Nostocales cyanobacterium LEGE 12452
GGCTTGATCATTTTTGACAATCCAGCATCTGGAAAACCGAAACCGTAAAGACCAATTACCAATGAAATCGGAGGTCTAATATGAGGTTTAAAAAGATTCTAGTTGCATTAGATCGCTCAGAAATAGGGCAACAGGTTTTTGAGGAAGCATTAGATTTAGCAAAGTTAACACAAGCTAGCTTAATGTTACTTCATGTCCTATCTTCGGAAGAAGAGGGTAGTCCTTATGTACCTATGCTGTCTAATATGGACTACTATCCAGGATTGAGCAGTCAAAGCTTTGAGTTATACCAAAAACAGTGGGATACCTTTAAAAATTTAGGAATCCAGATGTTGCAATCTTTCTGTGCCCAAGCAAACGCAGCAGGTGTGACTACGGAATTTACACAAAATGTTGGTAATCCTGGTCGCGTTATTTGTGATTTAGCCCATAGTTGTGACGCTGACCTAATTGTTATGGGGCGTCGGGGTCATTCTCGGCTGATGGAACTATTTCTCGGTAGTGTGAGTAACTACGTTCTTCACCATGCTCCTTGTTCAGTGCATGTTGTGCATCTTTCAGTTACTCCTAAAATAGATGAAGTTGTCAAAGAAACTACAAGCGCTTTCAGCGTTAACTAACTACTAAGCTATTCCACATTTAACTTGCATAATTAGGGTAGGCAAGATTTCGGTGCGATCGCTACTTCTCTGCGAGAGACTGCGCTAACGATAACGCTCACTACGCTGCCTACCCCACAAAATTTAGTTATCTCAATCAATGATCTCTGTAAATTCAATCTCCACAACTACTCCCTAACTACACGTATTGGGCTAAAATTGAGCGTAACCCGTCGTAGACATAAGAAAAAAAAGCCCGCTACCCAAAATTAGAGTTGAGATGGAAGAAGATACTATCGAGATCGCTGGTTTTCATGCTCATGTTTACTTCGATCCTGCGAGTCGAGATGTAGCTGCGCGTGTACGCGAAGGATTAGGCGCTAGGTTTGATGTGCAACTCGGACGCTGGTTTGACAAGCCCATCGGGCCCCATCCAAAAGCGATGTATCAAGTTGCTTTCTTACCAAATCAGTTTGATAAAGTTGTTCCTTGGTTAATGCTCAATCGTGAGGGATTAGATATTCTCGTTCATCCTGAGACAGGGAATGCTGTGGCAGACCACGCAGTTCATTCTTTATGGTTAGGAGAAAAGCTAGATTTGAATATTGAGTTTCTTCAACAGCTTAGTCCGACTTTATCTAATTAAGAAAAGTAAACGACTTTGTTGGGTAAAAGTTTTGGTTTGAGGCGCGAAAATTTTTCTATTGTGACTAATTCTGGTGAAATTCAAAAAGTCAAATTTCCCAATAAATACAGGTTTTAGGCTATGCGTAGGCGCTTTAGCGGTTTGCAGCAAGTGCAATAAAGGAAAAATAAGAATTAGTATTAAACTTCTTAATTGCAGATA
The DNA here is from genome assembly GCA_015206945.1 of Nostocales cyanobacterium LEGE 12452. Classification (GTDB taxonomy): domain Bacteria; phylum Cyanobacteriota; class Cyanobacteriia; order Cyanobacteriales; family Nostocaceae; genus Nostoc. The sequence goes on from JADEXV010000210.1 coordinate 1,447, forward strand.
ACCGCTTATTAACACTTTCGTTGAAAATAGAAAGAAGACATCCGTTTTACAGAATGCTATGCTGTTAATCAGCATTCTCATCAAAATAAATTTGTCTGATGAAAAACATCTCTGCGAAAGAAAAAATTGCAGGTATTTCCCAATTTGGCAAACCTAATTTCAAAGTTACAAAGAAACAGATTTTATTTAGTACTCTTATACTCTGCCTTGGTTTACTAGGGATGGGTGGTTTCTGGTTTCAATCTAGATATAAATTTGATAATCAGATGAGTGTAAAGCTACAAGAATTATCTAATGTCGATTATCCAGCCAATCCCGCACCATTAGGAAAAAATTTTAAAAGATATTCTAATCGAAAATTAACACTTATTAAGAAAGATGATACACATTTCGATTTTGTACTGGAAGCGACAGATAAAAATACGGCAAAAATAGTTATAAAAAATGTTGATTTAGAGCTATTAGTTCCTAAAGCACCCAAATGGGTTAAAAAAGATAAAGGTTTAGAAATAATTGCTTTTACAGATAGGGAGTGGAATAGACAACAGATTAGTTTTCCTGCTAATTCAAAAAATATAGAAATTATTGGAGGAGATGGTTTTGAAAAGCAAAATATTGTAGAGATAGCTTTGGCTAATAATTGCTTAAATGCCGGATTTTGGGAAATTTTACTTTTTACTAAAGAGGATAATAACAAATCCCTGTATTATCAAAGTTGGTTTACTTTTCCAATTGGACATTACAAAAATATTTTTGAAAAAATTAATAAGATCTCATATTGGGAGCATTGGTGGAAATTAGAACACTGGCAAGATCCGAGTGGCACAATAGTAAAAACTAATCTTTTAAGAAATGTAATCGATCAAAAAGAAGTTGCTACTCAGTTCCCTCTTGATGAGAGGATAATTGTATCAGGAGAGCAAAGTAGAAAAGTTAGAACTACGCTAGCGACCAACATCACCAAATGGAGAGATTTTTACGACGTTAAAAATGAAATTAAATTTGCAAGTTTTCGAGCGCCAGGATTTTACGACCAAAATAAGCCTTGGGGAAATCAATACTGGAGAATAGGCAAATTTGATAAAGCCATTTTAAGGAATATTAAACCAATTGGTGTTAAACAAAATTTACAGGAAATTGAGCTAGGATTTACAGATACCAAAACTGGTGAGCAAAATAGATTATTCATCAGTGGCGTTAATCTGAAATCGCTTCCTCAATTGCCTATAGTAGATTATTCCAAAGGCTTATATATGCCGATGGGAATTGGCATTCCTCCTTTTTATCAAAGCTATGAAGAATTAACTAAAAATCATCCAGATGTTAGCCCCTATTTCAGTGTTTTACTAGATTCACAGGAGCGGTGGATAGATCATCACCACTTAGCTGTTGATGGTTCAGTAATGCACCTTGATAAAGATAACCCAAATCTTTTGCATCTTTACTTGCTATCCTACGAAAGGAATACTTTAATAGCTCATTTTTTGATCGATTTAACATAGATATAGCTGTTCTCGGTTGAGTGAGGTTTTTATACCTCACTCCCCTCATAACAAGCGAAGAGGCGACTATGATATACCTTATACCAATTCAATTAATGATTGCAACACATCCTTGGGTAAAGACGCGATGAATCGCGTCTCTACAAATGGTCTATTTGTGGCATTCTTTTTTCCAATTGGTATTACTTTTACTATTATCTAGTAAGAGAAGGAGAATCGTGTAGATAATTGGTCTTTCAAGACGCGATAAATCGTGTCTCTACATCAAAATTTTGTTGTTCATTCTAAGCTGTATTGAACTCTAGAATTTAAGCAACTGGTTAACTTTAATATTTAGTCATTCGGTATTTGCTTGAGTAAAGCTATCCACATATCAGATGGATCTGAATAGTAATCAATTTCTTCAACTTGATATTGATAAGATTCACAACCTTCTCGTAAAATAATGCGATCGCAAGCTTTAACGCTTTTCCCTACTCCAGTCATGTACCCGATTGTTCCTTCATTGAGACGCTCAAATATGTAGTCGCCTCCACAAACTTGTTGTCTGTAATCATGGATTTTATTCTTTTGTTTTAATTCTGTTACTGGAGAGATAACCAGAGCTAATTTATTTAAAAAACTAAAACTTAAGTTCATACCTATTACGATTGAAGAGAAGGCACTTAAAAACATTTAAAAAATAGAAGTTATAATTTATTTAAAAGCCATTCTTTTAAATTTACAGTACTATTAACGGCAGATTCAACTGTAAAATCACCTAACTGTTGGACAAGATTTGGTGAGATATAAGTTTGTTGCTTAACTATCTAGTATTAATTAATAAGCTTTTTATGTCTTGAAAATGTTATATATGTATATATTTTAATATCAATATAATTTAGTCAATACTTGTCGTAGCTAGAGCTACATCTATCAGCTTCAGTAGTACTTCTAGGGTAGAAGAGTTATCTAAAACGACATCTGCATGAGCAACTTTTTCTTCGATGGATAATTGGCTGTTAATCCTAGCTCGTGCCTGTTCTGGATTTAAATGGTTTCGTTGTATCAATCTTTGTAGTTGTTGCTCTTGGGAACAACGCACTACCCAGATTTCTGTTACCAAATCAGTCATCCCAGCTTCAAATAATAGAGGCACTACTAACACCAGTATTTGTGACGAAGACTGAGCAATGGCTTTGAGAAAGCGATCGCGCACATCAGGATGAATCAAATTGTCTATCCAGTTGCGTTCATCTTGACGATTAAAGATAATTTCACCTAGCTTTTGGCGGTTGAGGCTGCCATCTGGTAGTAAAATTTGTTCGCCATAACGTTGAGCGATCGCGCCCAGAATAGGCGAACCTAAAGATACTGCCTCTCTAGCATAAATATCTGCATCCAAAATCGGCAGGTTATAAGTGCTAGCTAAATAATTGGTGACAGTGGTTTTGCCTGTGGCAATACCTCCAGTTAAGCCGATTATACGTTTTGTCATTTGTCATTTGTCATTCGTCATTTGTCATTTCTCATTCTCCTCTGCCCCTCTGCTCCTCTGCTCCCCTGCCCCCCTGCTCCCTTATTACGAAGTCGCCCATGCAATCAGTGCTTGGGTTAAACCATCTAAAGTATATTCTTGGGCTTCTACATCCACACGTCCGAATAAATCATGGCAAGTTTTAGAGGTTTGGGGGCCGATAGAGGCAATACAAACTCCCTCTAATAATTGGCTAGCATCAGAGTTGTTGGAAAATATACTATTAGTAAGTTGACAGAAAAATTGTACAGTTTTAGAACTGGCAAAGGTAATCACATCTACCTTGCGGTTTTGGAGAGCTAACTTTGCCGCAGGTGGAATACTACTAGGGCAACAAGATTGATATGCCGCAACTTCTATCACCTTTGCTCCCTTGAGAGTTAATTCCTTAACTAAAACTTCTCTACCGCCGCTTTCAACTCTGGGAAATAACACCTTTTTACCATCTAATTTATCTGGGAAATTTTCCACTAAAGAATCGGCAACAAAGTTGGGGGGAATAAAATCTGCTTGCAGAGAGCGTTGTTTGAGACTTTGGGCTGTTTTCTCACCAACGACGGCAATTTTGATACCAGCTAAGGCACGGCTATCTTTACCTTGGCTAGTTAGCCTTTCAAAAAAGTAGTCTATGCCATTGGTAGAAGTGAAAATTAACCAGTCGAAGTCAGATAAATGAGCGATCACACTATCCAAAGCTTCCCAACTGGAGGGGGGGCCGATTTCTAAGGTAGGCATTTCGATGACTGTTGCACCTGATGCAATGAGGCGATCGCTAAATTGACTCGATTGGCCAACTGAACGTGTCACTAAGATCATTTTACCAGTAAGGGGAGATAGGGGGAAATTGCTTGACATAGCAGGGGAGCTAAAAGTTTTGCTTGTAGTAGAAACCTGACAATCTATTTTCTCAGGTTGTAAGTACTTGCGTAGCCCAACAACTTCGCCAATCACAATTACCGCCGGGGAAAGGGATAATCCGGCGGTTTGTTCCAGAATATTGCCCAGTTGCGCTGTCCAAATTTGTTGATCGGGAGTTCCTGCCCAACGGATGATGGCAATGGGTGTTAAGTGCGATCGCCCATGCTGCACCAGTCGATCTACAATCTCTTGTAGATGTCGCCCTCCCATCAAAATTACCAGTGTCTCTAACCGTGACAGCGCCTCCCAGTCTAAAACCTCTGGTTCGTGAGCTGTAAGCACTGCAAAACAGCGGCTTAACACCGGATCTGTCAGGGGAATTCCTGCGAACAAAGGTGCTGCAAGGGCTGAGGAAATTCCTGACACTAATTCAAAATCACAACCAGATGTTTTCAAGGCTTCAATTTCGGAAGTGCAACGCCCAAAAATCAACGGATCGCCTGATTTGAGCCGTATAACTTGTTTTCCTTGCAGACAGTGTTTTACCAGTAACTTGTTAATCTGTGCTTGGCTTGTACTGGGTTTGCCACCGCGTTTACCGACATCCAATTTCAGGCAATCATCTGGTACGCACTGCAATAATTGAGCATCTACTAAAGCATCGTAGACTAACACTTGAGCAGTAGCTAAGAGATTGTAAGCTTTTACTGTTAGGTATGCTACGTCTCCAGGCCCAGCGCCTACTAGGTAGGCTTTGCCTTTGTCATTTGTCATTTGTCATTTGTCAGTAGTTATTCTCCCCTGCTCCCCTGCTCCTCATGCCCCATGCCCCACACCTTGATTCAATTCGCCTGGGTATTAATTTTTTGGATTAGCCGATCGACTTGCTCAACCATCTCCTTGTTTTTCTCAGCTTGGAATAATTCTCTGGCTTTTTTGAGATTAACGATCGCTTCTTTTGGCTGTTGTTGTCTTCCCAAAGCGATTCCCAAATTATAGTAAGTGAATGCATCGTTGGGAACGAGGCTAATGGCTTTTTTGTAATGTGCGATCGCTTCTTGAGGTTTACCTCGATCGTCCATTGCATTTCCTAAACCTGTGTAAGCTTGTGCGTGTTTGGGATCGAGACGAATCGCTTCGGTATAGCTGGCGATTGCTTCTGTGAGCTTGCCTTGAGCGTAAAAAACACTTGCTAAATTATAATGAGCGTCTGCATAGTTGGGAGCGAAGCTGATGGCTTTTTTGTAATGTGCGATCGCTTCTTCTAGTTTGCCTTGAGCGTAGAGAGTATTTCCCAAGGCATTATAACCTGCTGGATTTTTCGGAGCGAGGCGAATGGCTTCGGTATAGTTGGCGATTGCTTCTGCTGGCTTTGCTTGAGCGTACAAGGCGTTTCCTAAGTAATAGTAAGCGTCTGCATACTTAGGATCGAAGCTAATAGATTTTTTATACTGGGTAACTGCTTCTGCTAGCTCACCTCGATCGTAGAGAGCATTTCCTAAACGGGTGTAAGTCGGCGCATAATCTGGTTTGAGACGAATTGCTGCTGTATATTCGGTAACTGCTTCTTTTAGCTTGCCTTGAGCGTAGAGAGCATTTCCTAAGTTATAGTGAGCTTCAGCATACTTGGGTTCAAGGCTGATGGCTTTATGATATTGTGCGATCGCAGGTTCTAATTGATTCAGTCTTGCTAAAGTCAAACCCAGATTAAAATATGCTCTAGAGTCTTGAGGATCGAGACTAATAGCTTTATTGTATTGAGCGATCGCTTCTTGTGGTTTACCTCGATCGTCGAGAGTATTTCCCAAGGCAATATAAGCTTGTGCAAAATTGGGTTCGAGTTCAATTGCCTTCCGAAAAGCCGCCTCCGCTCCTTTTAAATCTCCCTGTTTATAGAGATTGCTTCCTTGCTCGAAGTTAGCAACTGCGTTTTTGTTCCGAATAACTGCGGACTGAGTATTTTGAATTTTTGCTAAAATAACGCCAACATTTTGACCAAAGGCAGTATTCCCATTATTCAAACACAAGCAGATAATAGTTGCTACCAGTAGATTCTTGTTTTTCAGCATTTTTCTTACCTTAGCTGCTTGGTTTACATCTAATATCAAGTTCGGTTAATTGCCATCATAAAAATACCCCATCTCAGCCCTTCCTTACTTGCTATTCGGGGAGCAAAAGCGTAGCTTTGGCGGAGTTATAGCAGGAATTATAAGTGATTAAGCTAACTTGATACAAGTGTAATCTCATATAAATGTCTATTTGTACACAATAGACATTTCAAAGTCCCTCTCCCAACCTTGGGAGAGGGATTTAGGTTGAAAGCTCATTGATTGATGCAAAAAATCTAATAAATAGTTCTTTATTAAAACTAAAAAGTCGTTTTTTAAGTAATTGCTGACACTTTTGTTTCCATCAATTTAACAATCGCTGCAATTAATTTTTCTGGGTTAAGAGGTTTGGATAAATGCATCTGAAACCCCGCTTTGATGGCTTTTTCTTGGTCATCGTTTCTCGCAAAGGCAGTCAAGGCAATTGCTGGAATTTGCCCACCTTGTTCTGGTGTCCGAGTTCTCACTTCATGTATTAACATATAGCCATCCATATCGGGCATACTAATATCGCTTACCAACACATCTAGCTTGACCTCTGCTAAAGTTTGTAATGCTCCTTCAGCAGAAGACACTGCCATCACAAAAGCCCCATCTTGCTCTAATACAAAAGCAACAAAATCTCGTGAATCAGTATCATCATCGACAACTAAAACCCTAATACCATTTAGAGGTAAGGAGTTAGTAGCTAAGAATACAGGGTAATTTTGTCCATCCGTCAGCCTTGGACTTGCATCTGGCAGAAGCGGTAAGCTAACAGTAAATATTGCCCCTTGACTCTCACCGTGGCTATCTGCTTTGACAATGCCGCCATGCATTTCGATGATATTACGCACAATTGCTAATCCCAGTCCCAATCCACCAAAACTTCTTGTAGAGGTGCTATCTGCTTGGCGGAAGTAATCAAACACGAATGGCAAAAAGTCAGCGCTAATTCCCTTACCCGTATCGCTAACGATTATTTGAGCATAGCCATCAGTTTCCTGGAGTCGCACTTCTACCTTTCCTCCCCTGGGTGTAAATTTGATTGCGTTAGAAAGGAGATTCCAGAAGACTTGCTGCAAACGAGTCGAGTCGCCCATAATTTGTCCCACACCCGGTTCAAATACTGTATTCACCTCAATCAACTTTGTTTCTGCTGCTAACTGCATTGTCTCCAGTGCCGACAATACCGTGGACTTGAGATTAATCTTCGTGATATTTAGCGTCAGTTTGCCTTGTAAAATTCTGGAAATATCCAGCAAGTCCTCAATGAGTTGAACCTGTAAGGTAGCATTTCGCTCGATTGTGGCTAATGCTTCAAATGTCTTTGTTTGGTCTAACCTACGGGTTTGCAACAACTTTGACCAGCCGAGAATTGCGTTGAGTGGAGTGCGTAGTTCGTGAGAGAGGACGGCTAAAAATTCATCTTTAATTCGATTGGCTGTTTCTGCTTTCGCTCGTGCTACTTGTTCTAATTCCAGCAGGTGCGCTCGTTCTTCAAGTATTTGTTTTTGTTCGTGAATATCTGTACAGGTTCCAAACCACTTGACTACAAAACCTTGCTCATCTTTGAGTGGTAAACCTCGCGCTAGCTGCCAACGATATGAACCATCAGCAGCTCGTTTAAAGCGATATTCGTTGTTATACATAGTGCTATTTTCGACAGCATCAGACCAGACTTTATCAGCTCTTTGAACGTCATCTGGATGCAATGCAGCCAACCAACCAGAACCCAAAGATTGCTCTAACGTTAGCCCAGTGTATTCGCACCAATTTTGATTAAAATAATCGCATTCACCGTTAGGTTTAGTTGTCCATACAAGTTGAGGAATTGCCTCAGCCAAGTAACGGTAGCGTTCTTCGCTTTGTCGGAGAATTTCTAAGATGCGTTGGCGTTCAAGAATTTCTTGTTGTAATTGCTCGTTAGTCTTAGTAATTTCATTGGTGCGAACAGCAACCATTTCTTCGAGATGATTCTGGTATTTTCGCAGTTCTTCCTCTACCGATAAGCGTTCGGCTATTTGGGTTTGAAGTTCTTGATTTGCTTCTTCTAATTGAGTAGGGCTAGGAAATGCCAGTGCTTGTGGAACTAAAGACACAAGCTCTAAGGCGGTAATTACAGATATTGTTGCAGTTACTGCTTTGATAAACCCCGACACCCAATAGGTTGGATGCCAAAGTGTCCAAATCTCCATTAAATGAGTAGTGCCGCAAGCTACGATAAATCCACTAAACAGTAGAAAAATCCAGTCAAAGGGCAAATCTTGTCGCTTGCGGACAAAGTAGAAAAGTGTAGCTGGAATCGAGTAATAAGCTAGTGCAATGAATCCGTCAGATAATATGTGTAACCAAACTAAATTCGTTTGCCATAGATAGCAGTGTCCATGTGGAATAAATGATTCTGAGGTCAAAAACTTAGTCCACAATTCTGATATTATATTTGACATAAAGACTGGATTGTTTAATCTATAAAATCTACTACTAAATATCTACCCTTGCTTAATAATATTCTAGCTAGTAAGTAGGTAGACATAATTAAATATAAAGTAAACTCCTAGTTTGTAGTGAGCGATTTATCGCTAAAAGCAAGAATTATCATGACTAAAGTCCTTACTACAAACTTTAAATTTATTATGCCTAGATACTTACTCAAATATGAGTGATACAGTGTGTCTAATTTCTGCACTGCTTAAGGAAACTACAATATGTCTTTATAAAACAAAAAGGCTGTTAGTATCATCGCTGTTTGGCAAAAATCAATCATTTAAAATTACTAAGATTTTCTCTTCTAAAGCCTAAATGAATTAATTGTGGCTATGGAGCTTGAAGCGCATCCGATCGCAATTGTAATGGCTATGAAGAGAGCGGTCAAACTTGTGGAAGTTGCAGACATAATTAGGGTATACACTAGTTAACAAATAAAAACCATTCTCACCATAATGATGGGAATGGCAAAGAATTAGGAGACACAACAGGAAAATTTAATCTTGGCAATTCTGATTAAAGTTAAGATTTACTTGACTTAGCACTCATTTTATCTAACAGTTGAGTGATTTTTTTAGCTTTTTCAGGTTGGCGCTGTTTTTGTAATAAATCTTTAGCTTGTTGCAGGTTAGTTTTAGCTTCTTCTTCTCGCTCTTGCTGCATGAGGATATTCGCCAGACGCAAGTAAGCATCAGGATTTTTCGGACTGCGGCGAATTACTTCCCGAAATAATTCTGTTGCTTCTTCTACTTGTCCTTGCTGGTTTAAAACATCTCCCAAAAACAAGCGCACGACATCATTAGTAGAGTTGATGGAAATCACTTTGCGAAAAGCTGCTTCTGCACCTTGATAATCTTTTGCTTGAGCAAGATTGATACCTTTTTGAAACAAGTCTGAGGTAATCAAAGTTTTCCAAGCGAAATAGCCAAGGATTGACAGACTCAGAACAACTACAACAGCAGCGATAATCGAACTAGTGGGAAAGGTTTCTAGCATTGTCTAAGCCAAAAGACAGGCGATAGGAAAAATCAGATATTCCATAAAAAAGAGTTTCCAGATAAATTGGTAGAATTGAGCGATCGCACTTTTCTCTTGTAAGTCTACCGTCAAACTCCGCAACCACAGCCAAGCCAACAGTCCCAAATGAGTAACTACTAGAAATATGGCGTTAACTGAGGCGACGTTTAGCACCCCAACCAGAATTATTCCCAGATAGCAGGCAGTTATTACCCAAAGAGACAGATTGAACACAGCTTGAGGGCCAAGTTTGATGGTGAAAGTAGTAATATTGTAGAGGCGATCGCCTTCCATATCGGGGATATCTTTAAAGATAGCGATCGCAAAGGTAAACACCAAAATAAATAACGTCAGCACCCACACCACAGGCGGAATTGTTTGGCTTTGTTGCAACGCCCAACTGTAATGCAGATATAAACCTAAGTTAACAATCGTACCGCGCACCGAAAAAATACACAGCGCCGCCCAAACGGGAAACTGTTTTAAGCGAATTGGTGGTAAAGAATAAGCAGTACCAATGGCCAAACTAATTGCTACCATGCCCAATAAAAACGGGCCAGTTAGCCACGCCACAACCAGCGCCAAAATCCCAGTAGAAGCGACAATTAATTGTCCTGTTTGCTGAGAAAACTCACCAGACGCTAAGGGTAAATGAGGCTTATTAATCTTGTCAATTTCTACATCTTCTAATTGATTCAGCCCCACAATATAAACATTGCCACACAGACAACCAATCCATGCACCAAAGACAGGGAGTAGGGAATACGTAGAGACGCTATGAATTGCGTCTGTAGAGATATGATTAATCGCGTCTCTACTGATGGCAATGGCAATTAAATATAAACCCAAAACACTCAGACTTGTACCAATAATTGTGTGAGGGCGAGAGAATTTCCAGAAGGCGTATAACCACTGGAAATATGATTGAACAGGTTTGCCTGGTAAAGGGCTGTTTTGAGAACTTTGGCTCATGAGTAGCTTAAATACAGTATTCTGGTTGGTTGTTAATCATTGTCACAGAATTTGGCCATTAGACTTCTTTCATGAATCAAAAGCTCTCACCCTAAATCCCTCTCCCAAACTTGGGCTACGGTGTACACACAAGTCTTTGAGAGTTGCCTCACAGCGTTTAGATCCCCCCTAACCACCCTTAAAAAAGGGGGAACCGGAGTCAAAGTCCCCCTTTTTAAGGGGGATTTAGGGGGATCTTCAACGATTTTGGTTTTATACAAAGATGTGTGTACACCGTAGCCAAGCTTGGAAGAGTGACTTTGAAATTGGCTACCCTTCTACTCCGTGCCCTCTGCGGTAGCCTGCGACAACCCGTTCGCGTAGCGTCTCGTAGAGAAGCGTCTACGTTATTCTAAACTTATAACTTCTTGCGCCAACTCAAATCAAGAATGCGATTAATTTTATACAGTAAAGCCGGCTGTCATTTATGTGAAGGCTTGCAAGAAAAGCTAAAACAAATCCAAAATCTCAGTTTTGAGTTGGAAGTTAGGGATATTACGACTCGTGAAGATTGGTTTGCTGCGTATGAGTATGAAGTGCCAGTACTTTATTTATCGAACTACAGAGGCGCAGAGGATGAGGAGGGAAGTGAGAAACCATTGCCGCGTCCTTCTCCTCGTGCTAGTGTGCAGCAGTTGGAGCAAATGTTGCGTAAATATTTAGCCAATTAGAAAAAAATAATGCAGAATAAGCGCAAGATCAAGAATGTGACGAGGTTCACAAAATGAAATTGCGGGAATTACTAACAGCGGTAGACAGTGTTGAGCAATTACCTAGTTATCCAACTTTGGAAGATGTGGAAGTTAGGGGTTTAAAGACGAATTCCCATGCTTGTCGTGTGGGTGATTTGTTTATTGGGATGCCAGGAACGCGGGTTGATGGTGGGGAATTTTGGCAAAGTGCGATCGCATCGGGGGCGGTAGCTGCGATCGTTTCTCCCGAAGCTGCCCAAAAAAATCCTCCCACAAATCAGGCTGTGGTCATTAGTGCCAGTAACATCACTCAAGCTTGTGCGCAGATAGCCAGTGCTTTTTACGGTTATCCAGGGCGAAAACTCAACTTAGTAGGCGTAACTGGTACAAATGGCAAAACTACAACTACTCATCTGATTGAATTTCTACTCAACAAAGCTAATTTAGCTACAGCTTTGATGGGAACTCTCTACACTCGTTGGACAGGTTTTGAGCAAACTGCTGCCCACACTACCCCTTTTGCAGTGGAACTGCAACAGCAGCTAGCAGAGGCGGTAAAGGCTGGGAGTGAGTTCGGGGTGATGGAAGTCAGTTCTCACGCTTTGGCTCAAGGTAGAGTGTTGGGTTGTGAATTTGAGGTGGCGGTATTTAGTAATCTTACTCAAGACCATCTCGACTATCACAGCGATATGGAAGATTACTTTGCTGCCAAAGCGTTATTGTTTAGCCCTGATTATCTCAAGGGACGGGCAATAATTAATGCTGATGATTCTTACGGGAAGCGGTTAATTGCGTCGTTGGATTCCGAACGGGTTTGGAGTTACAGCGTCAACGACAACAGCGCTGATTTATGGATGAGCGATTTAAGTTACCAGCCAAATGGTGTTAGTGGGACATTACATACACCAAAAGGTGACGTGGCTTTTCGCTCGCCCCTAGTCGGACAATATAATTTAGAAAATCTTTTAGCAGCCGTAGGAGCAGTTTTACACTTAGGGCTAGATTTGCAATTAGTGGCATCTGTGATACCTGAGTTCCCTGGAGTTCCTGGACGGATGGAACGGGTACAGATTAGTACTGAGCAAGACATTAGCGTGATTGTGGATTATGCCCACACGCCCGATAGCTTGGAAAATTTATTGAAAGCTGCGCGTCCGTTTATACCTGGCAAAGTGATTTGTGTATTTGGTTGTGGAGGTGATCGCGATCGCACTAAGCGCCCAAAAATGGGTAAAATCGCTGCTGAGTTAGCTGATGTGGCAGTAGTGACATCAGATAATCCCCGAACTGAAGATCCAGAAAGGATTTTGCAAGATATTTTAGCGGGAATAGCTGACACAGTGCAGCCAACAGTAATTTGCGATCGTGCGATCGCAATTCGTACCGCTATTTTACAAGCACAACCCGGTGATGGAGTGCTACTTGCTGGAAAAGGTCACGAAGACTACCAAATTCTCGGTACCGAAAAAATCCATTTTGACGACCGAGAACACGCCCGCGACGCTTTACAGCAAAGACTTAACGTACAAGTTTAATTTAGGTATTGGAAGAGGCAGAGGAGCAGAA
>JADEXV010000485.1 GCA_015206945.1 Nostocales cyanobacterium LEGE 12452
CAACGGCTACGCTCAGTGACCAAGGGGCAGGTGAGCGGGGGGAGGAAGAAAAATCTCGAATTCTTAATCGTGATGTTGAACAGCAGTTTCAGCAAGCGATGGGTGGCTTGTGGAAGCAATATCAAGGGTTGATGGTGCAGCGGTTGACGGTATTGCAAGAATTGGCGGCAGCACTATCTGGTAAAACGCTGACTGGGGAGTTACGTAAATCGGGAGAACGAGAGGCGCACAAACTAGCTGGTGTCTTGGGAATGTTTGAACAAGACAATGGCACTCTGCTAGCGCGGGAAATTGAACAGATTTTAGGGAAAGATGGTGATTTGTCAGTAAGTGAAAAGCGGCAATTGCTGACGCTGATTGAAGATTTGGGTAACATCATTAACCTGATGGGGGAAAAGGTAGATAGCCAAACTTCTACTGCGATCGCACCAGAAATTAGTACCCGATTAATATTAATTGACCCGAATCTGCAACTAGGTTCTCAGTTGCAACAACTGGTTGAGTGTATGGGAATATGCTGGCAGCAAATCAGCAATTTAGAGGATGCAAAAAACTTTCTCCAAACCACATCACCAGATTTAGTAGTGCTAAATATAGATGATATCGGCTGGCGTAAAGAAAGTTTGGCACTACTTTCGGATTTAGCAACGCGTACCCCACCCGTACCCGTTCTAGTGCTGGCTGCAACTGATGAGTTAGTAGAACGCGTAACTTTTGCTCAGTATGGGGCGCGGGGTTTTTTGGTCAAGCCTGTAACAACTGCTCAAGTTTGGGATGTTTCGTCCCAAATATTACAACGTACCCGTTCTTTACGAGTAAATATACTGGCAGTAGATGACGACCCAGTGATTTTAGCCGCACTGCGCCCAATGTTAGAGCCGTGGGGTATGCGGATGACAGGATTAGAAAATCCACTACGTTTCTGGGAAGTATTGCAATCTACGAAACCGGATTTGTTGATTTTGGATGTGGAAATGCCTCATATAAGTGGTATCGAACTTTGCCGAGCAGTTCGTACCGATCCCCAATGGCAGGAATTACCGATTGTGTTTCTGACTGCTCACCGAGAGATGGAAACTGTGCAACAAGTGTTTGCTGTTGGGGCAGATGATTATGTAGTTAAACCTGTTGTTGGGGCAGAGTTGTTGGCACGCATTACCCATCGCTTAGAACGCAGCCGTTTACTTCAGTCGCTTTCTACTAAAGATCCCTTAACTGGATTAGCAAATCAGTTTCAGTCTAACCGCGATTTGCAGCACCTAATTGCTCAAGCTGAGAAAAATCAGCAATCTGTTTGCTTGGCGCTCTTAAATGTGACTGATTTTCGTCAAATTAATATTAAGTATGGTCATCAAGCTGGAAACCAGGTATTGCAAAGATGGAGTCGTTTATTCCAATCGGCATTTTGCAGTGGTGAAGTAGTAGGTTATTGGGGTAATGGTGAATTTGTTGTGGGAGTTTCTGGGTTAACAAAAACAGAGGTAAACCATCGCCTCAGTGAGATTTTAACTACTCTCCGCCAGCAAATATTCACAGCCTTCGATGGCGATCGCTTTCAGGTAATATGTAATTTCACTGTAGCCGAGTACCCCAATGATGGGCTAACGATACAATCTTTATACCAAGTAGCCGCTGGGCGTAATTCGTAATTACCATACTGCAAGGGTTTTATTTATTTCGGCGATCGCATTTGTTGATTTGGAGTTCGCATTTGTTGATTTGGAGTTCGCATTTGTTGATTTGGAGTTCGCATTTGTTGATTTGGAGTTCGCATTTGTTGATTTGGAGTTCGCATTTGTTGATTTGGAGTTCGCATTTGTTGATTTGGAGTTCGCATTTGTTGATTTGGAGTTCGCATTTGTTGATTTGGCGTTCGCATTTGTTAATTTAGAGTTCGCATTTGTTGATTTGGAGTT
>JADEXV010000211.1 GCA_015206945.1 Nostocales cyanobacterium LEGE 12452
GTAGATTTTATGGTGTCGGTAAGCATGAACCCTGTCATTCCAATTCTAGAAATTCAGAGCAAACGCGGGCAGATCCGCGCCTCCTATTCTTCTAGAATGACTGGTATTTTATTTTCTTGCAAGTCCCTTACCTTTCCGACAACCAACTGACCGAACTACCAGAAGCGATCGCATGCCTGACTCAGTTGCAACTGCTGTACCTTGCCGACAACCAATTGACCGAACTACCAGAAGCGATCGCATCCTTGACTCAGTTGCAACAGCTTTACCTTTCCGACAACCAACTGACCGAACTGCCAGAAGCGATTGCATCCCTGACTCAGTTGCAAGAGCTTTACCTCGACAACAACCAACTGACCGAACTGCCAGAAGCGATCGCATCCCTGACTCAGTTGCAACAGCTTTACCTCGGCAACAACCAACTGACCGAACTGCCAGAAGCGATCGCATCCCTGACTCAGTTGCAAGTGCTTTACCTCCGCAACAACCCTCTTAACCCTGACCTTGCAGCCGCTTACGAACAAGGCACTGAAGCAGTCTTCCAATACCTACGAGCAAAAGCAGAAGCACAGATAACTCTGAATGAAGCCAAACTGATCCTAATTGGCGAGGGTGAGGTGGGCAAAAGTTGTCTGTTGGGTGCATTGCGGGGGGATGAATGGGTGGATGGTCGCCCCACGACTCACGGAATTGAAATTAAATCTGTAATCGTCACCGATCCCAACAGTGGTACAGAGATATCACTCAATGGTTGGGATTTTGGCGGTCAACGGGTTTATCGACCAACGCACCAGTTGTTTTTTAGTGCGCCAGCCGTGTATCTAGTAATCTGGAAGCCACGGGAAGGCCCCCAGCAGGGCTTTGTCAAAGAGTGGATTACGCTGATCAAAAATCGAGAACCAGATGCAAAGGTGTTGGTCGTAGCAACCCACGGCGGCCCTGGACAGCGACAACCGGATATTGGCAGACAAGAAATTTTGGATCAATTCGGCAAAGATACAGTAATCGATTTCTTCCATGTAGACAGCAAACCCAACCAAGATACGACACATTGCACTGGGCTTGCAGAATTAAAAGAAGCTATTGCTCGTGTCGCTGCATCTCTTCCCGAAATGGGGCGTTCCGTTCCCGCAAAGTGGCAACGGGTGCGGAAAATCTTACAGACAAATGACAAAGCCTATCTCCCCTACGATGATGTTATTGCCATCTGCGCTGAACAGGGAATCGATGAGGAGCAAGCAGAACTGTTCCTTCGCATCTCCCATACATTAGGGCATTTTATCCATTATCATAACGACTCAACACTACGCAATATCGTCATCCTCAAACCCGACTGGCTGGCAAAGGCAATCAGTTTCGTGCTAGATGATGAAATGACACGCAAACGCAACGGTTTGTTAGAATTTCAGCATCTCAGCCAGTTGTGGAGCCATCCCCCATTTGTAGGTGAAGAAGGCTACCCCTCAAAATTACATCCAATCTTTCTGCGATTGATGGAACGCTTTGATCTGTCTTACAAAGTGGTGTTCGATCCGTCAAAACCTAGCAATACCAGTCTGATTGCTCAACTAGTACGCGACACACGCCCAGCGCAGTTACCGAATTGGGGAGAGCAACCAGAACCTGGAGACAGACAACAGGTGCAAATCTGCCGCATTGTAGACAGTCGCGGACAGTTTGCAGTGGCAGAAGGATTGTTTTACCAGTTGATTGTTCGGTTGCACAAATACTCACTGGGGCGGACGAATTACAAAGACAGCATCCACTGGCAACGCGGCTTAATGCTTGACAATGACTACAACGGTCGGGCATTGCTAGAGTATGTTGACACTGATGTAAAAATTACGGTGCGGGCAGCTTATCCTGAACGTTTCCTATCTTATCTCACGGAAGAGATTAAATGGCTAGTCGAAAATTTCTGGGAAGGATTGCGTTGTAATGTGATGGTTCCCTGCATTGAAACTTGCGGTATGAATGCCCCTGGAAACGGACTGTTTGAGGTACAGAAACTAATTGAAAGCAAAAAGAAAAATCGTCATGAGTTCCCATGTCCCATTTCCGGATGTGGCGAATGGCAAAACATCGATCAATTGCTGAATAACGCGCCAACTGCTCAACCCCCATCCCAAGAAATTGGCATTGAGCAGTTCCGATACATTGTGAAAGACGAGCTAAACGTCATCCGCAAAGATTTGGTTATGTACGATCGCCTAGATCAAGCACGCTTTCAGGTATTATCTCAGGAGCAACGTACCATTTTAAGCCAGGTCGATCAGCAGTTTGCAGAACTAATGCAGATGCTCACCGATGAAGCAAAAAACGGCCCGCGCCTGTTCAGCTTTCAGCCTATCGATCCGAAATTTTTCGATCGCCCCAAATGGATTAGTGCCAAGTTTCAACTCACCCTCTGGTGCGAACACGCACGTCAGCCACTTCCAGCCTTAAATCCCAACGACAAGAAAAAGGGAGTTTATGAATTAGACTTACCGCGTGAGTGGTTCACCAAGGCAGTCCCCTATCTCAGAATTTTGACCGGAACCCTGAGCCTAGTCTTACCTGTGGCAGGTTCGGCAACTAAATTTATACTGGATGATACCACCTACAAAGCCATTGAAGAACAACTCGATTTGGGACAGAAAAGCATCGAGTCTACTTTGAAGGGAAGTGATATGGCTTTGGCTGGAAAGTCCAAGAGCGATGCCTCATTCTTGGAAGGCGATGCAATCCGCGCTCAAGGCTCCATTTTGCGAGAATTACACGCCTTATTAAAAGAGAAAGATCCTAGTTTTGGTGGTCTAGTGCGGGTGCAAAACAAACGCCGTGAATTTCTTTGGGTTCATCCTCAATTTGTAGATGAATATTAATTGACAACGGGTATTTGAGCTATTTCGTAATTTCTCATGATTCTACAGGAAACAGAGTAATGTTGAAGGTTTTTGCTGACCGTGGTGGTACATTCACAGATATTGTTGCTGTTACTAATAATCAAGCAATTATCGATGGAGTTTCAAAACATCCTGAACGTTTTTTAATTGTGACTCTGCCTAATCACCAATGGATTATAGTCTACAAACTCCTTTCAGAAAATCCCGAACAATATCAAGATGCAGCCATCCAAGGTATTCGAGATATTATGGGTATTGCTAGCAACGAACCCATTCCTCCTGAAACCATAGAAGTGGTAAAAATGGGGACAACGGTAGCAACAAATGCCCTCTTAGAAAGGAAAGGCGATCGCGTCGTTCTTCTCATCACCAAAGGGTTTAAAGATGCGCTGCGAATTGGCTACCAAAACCGTCCTAACATCTTTGCCCTTCATATAATTTTACCAACGATGCTTTATGAGCAAGTGATTGAAATTGATGAACGTTATGATGCTCATGGCAATGAATTAATAACTGTAAATATTGAACAAGCCAAAGATGACTTACAAGCAGTTTACAAAACAGGAATTCGGAGTTGTGCTATTGTTTTTATGCACAGCGATCGCTATCCTAAACACGAACAACAAATAGCCCAGCTTGCCCAAGAAATCGGCTTTACCCAAATCTCCGTATCCCATCAAGTTAGTCCTTTAATGAAGTTGGTTAGCCGAGGAGATACAACAGTAGTCGATGCTTATTTAACTCCTATTCTGCGTCGCTACGTTAACCAAGTAGCAAATCAGTTACCCAACGTCAAATTAATGTTCATGAAATCTGATGGTGGTTTAGTTGCAGCCGAACAATTTCAAGGAAAGGATAGTATTTTAAGCGGCCCGGCTGGTGGTATTGTCGGTGCAGTTCAAACTAGTAAAAGGGCAGGTTTTGAGTTAGTTATTACCTTTGATATGGGAGGGACAAGTACAGATGTCGCCCACTTTAAAGGAGAGTATGAACGACAACTAGATTCGGAAATTGCTGGGGCGCGGATGCGAGTTCCTGTATTAGCAATTAATACCATTGCGGCTGGAGGCGGTTCAATTCTCTTTTTTGATGGTTCTAGTTATCGTGTCGGCCCTAAATCTGCTGGTTCAAATCCTGGGCCTGCTTGTTATCGGCGTGGCGGGCCATTGGCGGTTACTGATGCCAATATGATGTTAGGTAAAATTCACCCACAATATTTTCCCTCGGTTTTTGGCATTGATGGCAATTTACCTTTAGATAAAGATATTGTTATTCAAAAATTTACACAATTAACCCAAGACATTCAAGCCGCTACGTTAAATCATTCTACTCCCGAAGAAGTAGCCGCAGGATTTATTGCGATCGCAGTGGAAAATATGGCGAATGCAATCAAAAAAATTAGTCTGCAACGCGGTTACGATGTTAGTCAATATGTGCTTTGTTGTTTTGGTGGTGCAGGTGGGCAAGTTGCTTGTTTAATTGCCGATACATTGGGAATGAAAAAAATATTTTTACATCCTTATGCTGGAGTTCTCTCTGCTTATGGAATGGGATTAGCTGATGTGCGGGCAATTAGAGAAAGAGGAGTTGAGCAACCTTTAAATCAAGCATTAATTCCTCAATTACAGCAGTTAATGGCATATTTAGAAACTCAAGCTAGAAGTGAAATGGATGAAATACCAAGTCAAGTAGAATTAATCCGAAAAATCAACTTAAAATCTGAAGGTACTAATTCCACATTAACCGTTAATTTCGCCGATGATGTGGTAGTGATGCAACAAGCATTTGAGACTGAACATCAATCTCGCTATGGTTTCATTCAATTAGAGAAAACTTTAATTGTCGAATCCGCTTCAGTAGAAGTAATTCAGAAGATAAATACTCCAGAAGAACCCTTAATTATTCGTACTCGCCCTTTAGATGAAGCCCCCGCATCTGTTGAGACAGTCAGGATGTTTACTGCTAATAAATGGCATAATGCTCCTGTATATCGACGGGAAGATTTACAACTAGAAGATAGTATTAATGGGCCTGCAATTATTATCGAAAAAATTAGCACGATTATAGTTGAGCCAAACTGGGAAGCTAGATTAACTGAACATAATCATTTAATTTTGCAACGTCTTAGATAGAGATTATTGAATTTCAATAAATAGGAATTAAAAATGAACACAACATCTCAACCCGATCCTGTTCGCTTAGAAATCTTTAAAAATCTCTATCAATTTATCGCCGAGCAAATGGGAATTGTGTTGCAAAACACAGCCACATCAGTAAATATCAAAGAAAGGCTGGATTTCTCCTGCGCTATTTTTGACTCATCGGGATTATTAGTAGCGAATGCCCCTCATATTCCCGTACATTTAGGCTCAATGAGTGAAAGTGTCCGCAGTTTAATTAACGATAAAGGCGACACCCTAAAACCGGGAAATGTCTATCTATCTAATAACCCCTATAACGGCGGCACACACCTTCCTGATGTCACTGCAATTACCCCTGTTTTTTTAGAAAGTAGTGAAAATACTCCATCCCCAATGCCCATCTTTTTTGTTGCTTCTCGCGGACATCAAGCAGATATTGGTGGAATTACTCCCGGTTCTATGCCTCCACACAGTACCACAGTAGAAGAAGAAGGAATTCTCTTTGATAATTTCCTTTTAGTTGAAGAGGGAAATTTTCGAGAAACCGCAGTCAGACAGCACCTTGCAAATCATACTTATCCTGCTCGTAACCCCGATCAAAATATTGCTGATTTTAAAGCCCAACTTGCTGCAAATAAACGGGGAGTTCAAGAACTTTGTAAAATGGTTTTACAATACGGGATTGATACTGTTCAGGCTTATATGACATTTGTGCAAGCTAATGCTGAAGAGTCTGTTAGGCGTGCGATCGCAGTTCTCAAGGATGGCTCATTTACTTATAAAATGGATGATGGGGCACAAATTAAAGTTAAAGTAACTATCCACCCAGAAAACCGCAGTGCTACCATTGATTTTACTGGGACTTCTCTACAACTAAATAGTAATTTTAATGCTCCTAAAGCTGTAACTCAAGCAGCAGTCTTATATGTCTTCCGTACTTTAGTGAATGATAATACTCCTCTCAATGCTGGGTGTCTTAATCCTTTAGAAATTATTATCCCGGTTGGCTGTATGCTCAACCCAACCTATCCAGCCGCAGTAGTCGCAGGTAATGTAGAAACTTCTCAAACTATTGTCGATGCTTTATATGGTGCTTTGGGTGTTATGGCTGCTTCTCAAGGAACGATGAATAATTTTACTTTTGGTAATGAGCAATATCAATATTATGAAACTATCTGCGGCGGTTCTGGCGCGGGGATTGATTTTGATGGCATAGATGGTATTCATTCTCACATGACTAACTCTCGTTTGACCGATCCAGAAGTTTTAGAAACTCGTTATCCTATACTTTTAGAAAGCTTTAGTCTTCGTCCCGATAGCGGTGGCAAAGGAAAATATTCTGGTGGTAATGGAATTGTCCGCCGCATTCGATTTCTTGAACCGATGACAGCTAATATTCTCTCTGGTCATCGGGTTATTCCTCCCTTTGGATTAAATGGTGGAGAAGCAGGAAAAGTAGGACGAAACTGGATACAACGTCAGAATGGAATTGAAGAGAATTTAGACAGCACAGCAACAGTAGAAATGAAAACTGGGGATGTTTTTGTAATAGAAACTCCTGGCGGCGGTGGCTGTGGTAAATTCTCTTAAGAATCAAAAATTGCTATAAGCTGGCTTCAACTTCCCCAGAAAATTGAGCATAGCTGCAACCACAGCATCCGGCGACTCAATCAAGAAGCCGTGACCACCACGTTCGATGACTACAAGTTCAGCATTGGGAATACCTTGAGCAAGTTGTTGGGAAAACTTTAGCGGAGTAAGAATATCTTGTTTACCAACCATAACTAAGGTAGGACAATGAATTTCTTGGAGGCGGTCTATTGTGTCACTACTAAGGATGGCTTGGCTGTGATGATAAAGTGAATGAGTTGCAGGCGGGAAAGGATATCTGATAGCAAATTCAATCAGACCTTCAATCATGTCAGGAATTGAGTAGAAAGCATCTGTAAATATCCAGGGCAATATGACTTTTTCATAAAGTTTTAGGTCTACATTGCTAGGAAGTTCGCCCCAAGTCTCAATGATGCTGTTGAATAATGCATCACCTTTTGCCAAAGATGAAAGTAGTATCAGACTTTTTACCTTTTCAGGGTGTGCTAACACTAGCTCTTGAGCTATCTGACTACCCATTGAATGGCCTGCTAGATGCACCCGATCAATTCCGATGCGATCGAGCAATGCTGCAACGTCACTAGCCATCTGTTTCAGACTATAGGGGTTTTCGGGAGCAGAACTTCTCCCCATACCTCGGTTATCCAAGCGAATGACTTGATATTGCGAAACCAGCGATGGCATAATCAACGACCAATAAGCATGATCGCAAAGAAAGCCAGCTATTAATAGCAAAGGCTCACCCGTTCCCTTAATGTCGTAGAACAAATCAATCCCGTTAATCTGAACCTTGGGCATAGTAAATAATTCTGCTAAACCTTATTTTTAAGCAGGGATAGACAAGGCTAAACTCCTACGTCTTGAATTTCTCGTCCACCGGAATCTGATAGCCATTGGCGAGGCGATTGGTCATATTGGCAGTAGCTGCGATCGCCATTAGTTCCCCGAACATAGTATCATTCATACCCTTGGCACGCGCTGCTGCTGTGTGCGAGGCGATGCAATACTCACAGCCATTGGTTACACTCACGGCAATGTAAATCAGTTCGCGCATCAGTGGATCGATCTCACCAGGGCTAACCATCACTTCCTTTAGCGCTTGCCACGTTCGTTGCAGGGTGGGAGGATGGTTAGCTATGGCTTTCCAGAAGTTATTGATGTAGTCATTTTGGCGTGTAATGCGGATGTCGTCATACACTGCACGTACTTCGTCGCTGGCTTCTTCGTATTCGATCAGCTTAGTCATGTTTTAATTCCATATAGTTTCCCCAGCGAGTGGGAACCCCTAGATTGTAATACTGAGTTGCAATTAAAGATAGTAATATCATGTCCTCTTAGCGTCCAGAGGTGAAAATTCTACATCGTCTACAAAGGACTTGGCATAGACTAGCATTTATTGGGCGATCTACTAGAACAGACTAAACAGGAAATTTACACTATCTTGTCAGAGAAATAGGTGGGGTAGTCCATGAAAAAATTCCTACAGCGTATTAAAGCATTATTCAAACGTATCCTCAAGAGGTCTGCATCCAATTCTCAGCAACCATCTCCTCTAATAAATACTCGATTAGAAACTTCTATTCCAACCCTTTCTCCCCGATGGGAATCTGGTTTGGTGCTTGTGTGTTCGCAATGTGCAAACGAGCAGTTAGGCTCAACCGCTTCCGAAGATTTAGAGAATTGGTTGAAATCTCGTTTAAAGTTTGAAGGATTATGGGGGGATTTTCGGGTAGTTAGTACCAGTTGTTTAGGAGTTTGTCCCCGGATGGGCGTTACTGTAGTTATTGTAAGTAATGGAAGTCACGGAAATAGTCCATGCTTAATTGTAAATCCTCGAAGCGATCGCGAACTTCTCTATTCATATATCAAGCAGAATAAAGACTGACTGCAAAGGTTGTTTATCTTGCACTATATTTTGCTCAATTGGCAAATAAAAAAGGGTGTGAATATTTTAATTCACCCCTTTTTTCAGGTCATAAGGGAGGTAAAGAATACTTATCCAACCCGTATTAGTGTTATTCCAATCTCAAGAATTATTCTTTTAAACGAGGTATATTTGGTCTGATAAAGGTAGCTGAGGAGTTAGCACTTCGGGCATTAGTGCTTGAAGAAGCAGTAGTTGGCGAACTGAGATTCAAGAAATCGATGAGTTTGAGAGTACGATTACGAATTTTCCAGCGCCCATTTCTGTTAACAACTTGATCTTCATAAGTGCCATTAGCGACATCAATGCTGGTTTCCGAGCGTTTGTGAGTCGCATGGAGGTAAGAAGTCATAGTTGCTTGATTATTTTGAACTGAAATGTTTATTGTACCCATCAAGTGTTGAGTAGCCGTATAA
Organism: Nostocales cyanobacterium LEGE 12452; assembly: GCA_015206945.1. Lineage (GTDB taxonomy): Bacteria > Cyanobacteriota > Cyanobacteriia > Cyanobacteriales > Nostocaceae > Nostoc. Next base: position 8,978 of record JADEXV010000211.1, read on the forward strand.
CCATTTCCTTGAAATACTGAATAGACAAAATCTGCCCAAGAATCTGTCCCATAATTTGTTTGAGTTGCCCCATCAGGAAAAATGGCAGTGAGAACTGCATCTTGAGTAAAACAATTGCGATAAATATTCTTTCCTTCTTGGAGATTTCCTCGACCAATGGCGTCAGTTCCCAGAGCGTAACAGGATGTTAATTTCTGAATTTCTAGTTCCGCGCTAGGTTGAGCTGCACTTGCTAGTTCAAACTTACCTCCAACAAACAGTACAAGAGTGACTGCAAGCACAATCAAAGTTATACGATTTAACAGGAACGAAATAGCTTTTGAAACTATTGCCCTATTTTCTCTTCTTTTTTCCACAAGATGACTCCCTTAATTATTTACGATTTTTGCATCTTGTACTTTCCCACAAACTAAAGTTTAGGCTAATACTTTTTAGCTTATGAAAACTGGCAATATGCTTGCATATTTTGCTAGCAATTATGTTTTATATCCGCTAGAAAAGCTCTTTCCTAGTAAATCACAAAGCTAGTATGTACAAGATTTAATGTATACAATTAGTTATAACAGTTAATTAATAAGCTACAAGTGTTAATTGCGACTAAGTTTGTATTGATTTGATTAAGTAATAAAGTTACTACTTACATAGTTTGATTAACAGCGAAATGAATTTCAGGTTGCCAATTTTCAGAAATTAAATAAAATTACTCTAGCAATCCTGGAAGATTCATGATAAGTTCTCCAACTGCTTGGAGGAGGTGAGACTCTGCGGCTACAACTATCAAAAGTTCCTTATTCTCCCAAAATGGGAATAGAAATTGTAAATTGCGTCCCTTCTCCCAAAACCGATTCACAAGTCAAATTTCCGCCATGATTTTCAACTATAATTTGCCGACTAATAGATAATCCTAATCCCGTACCTTTTCCTACACATTTGGTAGTAAATAAATTCTCAAAAATACAGGATTTAACTTCTTCAGGCATTCCTTTAGCATTATCTTGAATCTTGATTAACACCTTTTCATTATCTACTTGTAGAGAAGTCTCAATAGTAATAATATTAGGATACTTTTCTTGAATGTCTAAAAATTCACGACCAATATTTGCTTCTTCTAAAGCATCAATTGCATTTGCAATAATATTCATAAACACCTGATTCAGTTGTCCCAAATAGCATTTTACTGAGGGGATATCTGCATAAGTCTTAATAATTTTAATTGCTGGACGATTATGATCGGCTTTCAAACGATGTTGTAAAATCATCAAAGTACTATCAATACCTTCATGGATATTAGCTAACACTTTTGAGGTAGTATCGGCACGGGAAAAAGTACGGAGAGAGGTACTAATATTGCGAATACGCTGTGTTCCCACTGTCATACCATCAATCATTTTTGGTAAATCTTTTAGCAGAAAATCGATATCTATCTCTTCGGCTTTTTCTTCAATTTCAGCGCCAGGATTGGGGAATTTTTCTCGGTACAGTTGCAGATAGTCTATTAAATCTTTAACATTATCTTTTGCTTGGGCAATACTACCTGTAATAAAACCGATGGGGTTGTTTATTTCGTGTGCTACGCCTGCAACTAAATTTCCGAGAGAAGACATTTTTTCACTTTGGATAAGTTGTAGTTGTGCCTCTTGTAAATCTTTTATCGATTGTTCTAATTCTTTAGATTTCTCTTGTGCCCTTGTGTACAAGCTGGCATTTTCTATCGCAATAGCCATTTGAGAAACTAAGACTTTTAATACCTCTACCCTTTCTAAAACAAAAGCCCCTGATGATAATTGGTTTTCTAAATAAATAATGCCAGTAAGCTGTGATTGATACATAATGGGCAAACAAAAGATTGATTTTGTTTGAGATTTTTGGATATAGATATCAAAATTAAAAGGCTCTGTAACTACTGCATCATTTAACACAATATATTGCTGAGTTCGGAGAACATAATTAATTACAGACAGCGGTAAATCTTGATAGGTTTCAACAGGAATAGAATGTAAAACCGTCACCACATCGTCAGTAGCATTTCCCGAAGCTTCAATATATAGGTGATTATCTTTAAGTAGGAGTAGTGCTGCTTTTTGTGCGGCAGCATTTTCTAGTAAAATTTGGATCAGCTTACCCAATAAATTTTCTAAAACAATTTCATTAGTAATCGCTTGTGAAAACTTGATAAATGCATTAAAATCTAGAAAATCGCTCAAGCTACTATTGGTAGTAGTGTTAGTGGTAATATGAGTTGTATCAATTTTTGAACTAGTGTTTTCTATGGTAGTAGTTTGCCCTACTAGAAAAACATACTTTGATTCTAAGTGTTTAACTTTAGCGATCGCACCCCAACGAATATAGGCATAATAAGCTTTAGTTATATAAGTTTGATGAATTAATTCTTTACCTAAAGATTGATAGAATTTTCCAGCTAACTCATAGGCTAAAGCTTCTTCTTGAAGAAAACCGTTTAATTGAGATTTGGCAATAGAGTTTTCATAATAGTCCATTGCTTCTAGCTTTTGACCCAAAACCTGATACCGTTCTGCCTCCACGAGATAAAATCTGTGTAAGTGATTTGTGGGAGCATGAATAGCCCAGAGTTCCATCTTTTGCTGATTAGCTTGGACTTTTTCTAGGATAGCTTGCTTCTCAGACTCTTTAGCAGTATGATAAATTGCTAAGTGGGCTAAAGAATCGTAAAAATAAAACACTGGAACAACAAACAAGCCTGTAACACCACCTAAAGATTTTTCTGCGATCGCAGCATTTTCTACAGCTTTAAAATACTCCCCAAATATGTAAGAGAGCATTAGCTTATTCACAAATAAGTGGTTAATTGTGTAAAGGTCATTTACTTGCTGATGAATTGGCAGCATACTTTGCTCGTCGTATGCTTCTCCAATTAAACAGTCCACATTTTCAAAACTTCCTTTCAAGTTCAGAACTGTTTGCAAATACACTGAGTTCCAAGTGAAAGCTACTTGTTGCTTGATTTTTTTCAGCGAATCACAATAAGCTATTAGTTCTTTTTCTAGAACCCAAAGTTCCTTACCCAGCCAAAATGAATGATAGGGATAAATGTAACCACAATAACCAGCATATTCTAAATCTCCAGTCTCCAGACCACTAGAATATCCTGACATTGATGATGTTAATGTCTCTCTAATATGCTCTTTCCAATGCATAACATGGGCACTAACAACCGTCAGAATTTTCGCCTTGAGTTCTTCAGCATTAAATTGTGATACCAGGCGTGAAGCTAATTTTCCAAATTTATAGCCAGAATCAATTTCTCCTTGAACTCCACAAAGAAGTAATCCATAAAGACTATAACCATAAGCAGATACAGCTGTATTTCCATAGCTTAAGGACAAATTGACCATTTTACAGACAATAATTGGCATCATTGCCGGAGCAGTTTGAAAAGCCGCGGGGAGAACTCCCATTAAGATTCTCATGGCTGCAATCTTGTTAGGATCGGTCATTAATGGTAAATTAATTAAATCTGCGATCGCTTTCCCTTTCAAAGAAATAGCAATTTCATCCATTCCCTGTTGAATATCAGTTGATGTCGGTTCGTCTGGAAAACTTATTCCTAACAATTGCAGAATTGATACTGCGGTTTGAATAGCTTTCAATTGCTTGCTTTGAATGATAGAAGCGATAATCTGTACTTCATAGACTTTCACTTTATCTAAAAGAGTTTTTGCTTCTTGCTGCACCACCTCAGCCCATTTTTGCATTTGCTCAAAATCACCACCCAGATAGGCTGCCTCTGCGGCTCCTTCATATAAACCGATGGTTAAGGTATATTCACTTTGCCAAGCGTCTATATTTAAAAGTTCTATTCCATTTGTGAAATATTTCAGAGCAGCTTCGTAAGCTGTAGAAGCTTTAGCTTTTCGCCCGGCAATTAAATTTAATCGTGCCAATTCAGTTTTTTCATATTGCTCTATCAGGTTAACAATACCTACATTCAACTGATTTACAATATCAAAAATATTAGCTTCTATTTCGTCTTTAGCTATATTTTGGAGAAGCAATTGCCCAATTTTCAGGTGAGTAGATTTTTTCAGTTCTTCTGGAATCAATGAATATGCTGCTTGTTGTACTCTGTCATGCAAGAATTTGTAAACCACCCGTGAAGTGTCAAAATTTAAATTAACTGCTTCTTCTTGATTAAAAACTAAAGGAATGCGGTAAGCTTCACTTAAAGGCAGAATTAATCCCGCTTGCAAAGCCGAGTGTAAATCATTCGCTGTCAAAGAAGGCGATTTTTCATTGACTATCGATAAAATATCTAGACTAAATCTGTCACCGACGCAAGCTGCTAATTTTAAAACATCTTGGGTGAATTTTGGTAATTTCTCAACTCGGCTGGCAACTAACTCAACTACATTTTTATCGGTAATTCCAATTGCTTGAATATCCTCTAGGCTCCATTGCCATTTAGCATTAGCAAAGTCAAATTTTAACAGTTTCTCTTGATGAAGTGCCTGAATTAGTTGTGTTATGAAAAATGGGTTCCCGCCTGTTTTATTACAAATTAACTCAGCTAGCTTAATAATTTCTTTGTTAAAATTTCCTGTTTCTTTATCCTGCTTAACCTCTATTTCTTGAAGAGTTTCGGCAACTAGCTGAGTTACATTATCTAAGTTTAAAGGTTGCAATACAAGATTATTAACAACCGTGCCGCTATTTTTAATCTCTTCTATTTTTTGGATTAAAGGATGTGCTGAACTAACTTCATTATCCCTATATGCCCCAATAAATAAAAAATATTTGCTGTCAGTGTCAGTTATGAGTAGTTGAATTAGGTTTAAAGTGGCTGAATCTGCCCATTGCAAATCATCTAAGAAGATGACTAATGGGTGTTCTTTTTGAGTAAAAACTTGGATAAATTCTTTAAAAACATGATTGAAACGATTTTGTGATTCTGTTGCACCAATTTGGGCAACTTCCGGCTGTGTCCCGATGATTAATTCTACTTCTGGAATTACGTCAGTAATAACTTTTCCATTTGTCCCTAAAGCTGATAATATTTTACTACGCCATATTTCTATTTTTTCATTATTCTCGGTCAGTAAATACCGCATTAAATATGCAAAAGCTTGAATTAAAGAAGCATAAGGTATATTC
>JADEXV010000212.1 GCA_015206945.1 Nostocales cyanobacterium LEGE 12452
ATCCTTAACTGAATCATATTGCAATATAGCGCTCTCCTTTGGATGCAGGTAACACAGCTAGCTAGCTGTGCTACCAAAGCTATGTATCTGTATCAGGTGTTTCGTGGAATGGTATAAGTTCTGGAAATTATGATTAGCCACCGATAGTCGTGCGGTCAATCAAAGAAGATGCGCTCGAACCGTTACCTTTGCCTTCTGTTTGCCCAACTTTCGGCGTACCATGCAGTCGGAGATCGGGCTGGGGTGGTTCCGGTTCTGGGCCTAGTGGTCGGGGATGTTCCACATACTCGAATTCGCCTTTGCCATCCATTGAGGGGCCTTTTGCCCAACGACCTTCGGCGCTTTCGGTTCCTTCTGAGTGATTCCAGAACTGATAAGAAAACTCGCGTTTCTCCAAATCCAACGGGAAGGAACTGGGAACTGGAGTTTTTTCCAGTCCAGAGCTTTCTAAATCTTCAATGGTTGCTAGCCACAAGTTTTGATGCATCGTATCACGAGCGATCATAAAGCTCAAGGTATCTTTCACTCCTGGATCGTCCGTCATCTCGTACAGTCGCACTGCTTGCAAACGTCCCTGACTTTCAGCGTGGAGATTAGACCGGAAATCTGCCAACAGGTTGCCACTGGAGACAATAAAACGACCATTCCAAGGATAGCCGACGCTATCAGATGGTGTTGCACCCAAACCAGAGACAATAGCATGTTGGGGGTTCATCGCCGCCGCCATAATTACATCCCGTGGGTTACTACCGCCCATCACAGCACCCACAACCGCATCTTTGACACTTTCTTCTTGCATTTTAAGCGGCGCTTTATCTAGAAGATGGGCAATCATCGTTGCCAACATCTCAATGTGACCGATTTCTTCAGTCCCAACATCTAGCAGCATATCCCGGTACTTGGCAGGGCCTCGACAGTTCCAGCCCTGAAACAGATACTGCATCATCACGGTCATTTCACCAAAAGTGCCGCCGATGAGTTCTTGAATTTTCATTGCATAAACCGCATCTGGTTTTTCTGGCGGCTTAAAATACTGGAGTTTCTTAGTGTGATAAAACATTTGAATTCCTCGTTAATTGCAGAGACTGCTTACACAAAATCAATACAGTCGCCAAACTTTTATCCGATATTTGTGTAGCCTCTCCTTATCTAGGAAACTAGTCAAATGTTTTATCTTCATCAGCCTCTAGTCGGATAAAAAAAATACTTTTAAATAAGTATTTCGACTAGTTTTTCTTATTTATAGTTCTGTCTAAGAATGGATTTCAGAAAGCTCTACTTTGCTTCGAGAAAGCTATAAGGGACTTGCAAAAAATAAATTATCCGAAATTATTTGTAGATTTGTAAGGGCGCAAGACCTTGCGCTCCTACCTACCCTGCGGGACGCTTACGCGAACGCGAAGCGTCCCGCAGAGATGGGATGTTTTTTATTGGAAGTCCCTTCCCTAGCGTTTAATCCCCTTAAACCGTTCTTGCGCCGCTTTAAATGCTTCTTGCATCACCAATTGAATTTTTTGGGGATCGGGTTTCTTACCTCCCATCAAATCACCAAAGTAAACACAGGCTGCTTCCCCTAGTGCCCAGGTATAGGCGGCTGCCCAAGAAGCTGCGATCGCACTCCCAAAACCAGGTATAAATTTAATTAACTCTCTAGCAATTGCCTGTGCTAAAAAACCACCTGCGATCGCACTCACAACGCCTCCCGCTTGAGATGGGGTAAGTGTCTGCCCATATAATTTACCTAACAGTCCCACCATTGATCCTTGCAAAGCAGTGAGTACAGGCATTGTGGCAAATGGTAGAGGTACGGCAGCAAGAGTTGCAGACATAATCGCAAATGGCAAAATATAACGGCGTGCAGTATCTCGGTAAAGGTTGCCAATTTGCTTCCCAACTTCTTCTCGATCTAATAGCTGATAAATTGCCTGGGCTTCTGCTTGTGGGAGTAGTTCTGCTAAGGAATCTCGCAGTGCTTCTAAGCCATAAAATACTTGAGTGTAGCCATCTTCTTCTAAGGTAAAGTCAATCAGGACAGAGCGATCTGTTATTCCTGCAAAGGCTTGTTGCATTGCGGCAAATGCGCGGTTGACTTCCTGATAATCTGGCGGATAGCTGGGATGATCGACGGTATTGCCAGGATAAACTTCGTGCAAGCAGGTAACTACCAACAAACAGGGAATATCTGGATACTTCTGGCGCAGCTGTTGAGCAATTTGTCGTAGGGTATCAGTTGCAAAATCATTAATTTTGACAGTCAAAAGCAGGATTCTGGCGGAACGAGTTTCCTGTTGTAAATCGCCAACTAATTCTTGAATAATTGTTTGAGTATCTTGTTTGACATCACCCAGCCCCACCGTATCAGTAAAAATCAGTAATGGCACCTCATTTGAAGGATAGGCATAGCGTTGGGTGTGTTGTGTGTGTGGGCGAAATCCCTGACCGACAATTTCAGCAGAAACTCCTGTCAATCCTCTAACAATGGAACTTTTTCCGGCTTGAGGTTTACCAATTAAAAGGGCTTCTGTGGTTGGCAGTTCGGCTCGGATTTTCTCTAAAATCTCTGCAACCTGAGTTTCGCTCACACTAAACCATTCCACAACTGTCTGTGCCACTTGTTCTCCGGGCAAAAGTTGCGTTAGACGTGTTGTTGCTTTGTTCCAGACACCAGCAATCCGACTTTTCCAGGAATTATCAACCGATTTGGTAATCGCTCCATCGGTTGGTTCACTCAATTGCTGAGAATCAGTTGATGGTAAGTCAGCATCACGTTGCTCAGTCATTTTCATCCAAACGTAGAAGACCCTTTTAGTCATCTTATAGCGATTTTTAAAGGGATAACTAGTACCTTTAGTAGTGTTCCTGAACTAAGCGATCGCGTTTTGGCTAACAATGCGATTGTTTCGGCTAACAATGGCATTGCATCGGCTAACAATGCCATTGCATCGGCTAACAATGCGATTGCATCGGCTAACAATGCGATTGCATCGACTAACAATGGCATTGCATCGGCTAACAATGCCATTGCATCGGCTAACAATGCGATTGCATCGGCTAACAATGCGATTGCATCGACTAACAATGGCATTGCATCGACTAACAATGGCATTGCATCGGCTTTTATTTTTAACGAATGTTTTCATCAACAACAGTCCAGCGAGCCGATGACTGGATGATTCGGAAAATTGTATCTTTAAATCAAGACGCGATTTATCGCGTCTCTACAATCTAGGTTTTGTTGCTCATTCTGAAGTGTATTGCCGCAAAACTTGCCCACCCTGTGGGATCTTGCTACATTCCCTAACCCCTTCTCCAAAGCTTGGGAGAGGAATTTAGGGTGAAAGCTCATTGATTCATACAAAAAGTCTATTACTCCAAAATTTGTCTTACTCTAGCTAACGCTTCCTCTCCAGGAATGGGTGAAACCGCAGCGCTACGAACTTCATCTCTACGCTTCTTGGCTTCATCTGTCCACAGTGTTTGGAGTGTTGCGTCTACATCAAATTCAAGACTTTCAACCAGCTTTTCTGCCAACAATGCTCTCGCTGCACTGGGCAAAGTTAAGGCTTCTTTCACGATCTGCTCAACAGATGCCATAATTCCTGAAAGCATAAGGACTATTCAGAATCTAGCAGGAAAGCAGTAGACATCGCACAACACTAAATTGATGGACAGCCGACGGACGCTTACCTGTATCAGCTTGGTTCAATCAAATCAACGATCGCTTTCACCAATACATCTGGATCTACTGGTTTGGAAATATGCATTTGAAATCCTGCGGCTAATGCTTGCTGCTGATTCATTTCTCCTGCATAAGCTGTCAGAGCGATCGCTGGGACGTTTCCTCCTTGTTGGGGCGATCGCGATCGCACTTCACGCATGAGCATATAACCGTCTGTTTTTGGCATTCCAATATCGCTAATTAAAACATCGGGTATCGACTCAGACAGCGCTTGTAGTGCTTCCTGTGCTGATGATACGGCGGTTACTTGCACGCCGTAGTCTTGCAAAATAAAGGTGACTAAATCGCGGATATCTGGTTCATCGTCCACTACCAAAACTTGAGTGTCCGCAAGGAGCGAGGATTCCGGCTCTGAATATGAAGACTGATTTTCTTCACCCCGAAACTGTTCGCTTCTAACCAAAAGCGGTAACTCGACAGTGAAGCTTGCACCCAATCCTTCTCCAAGACTTCCGGCTTGAACATTTCCCCCATGCATTTCTACAACCTTACGCACGATCGCAAGTCCTAAACCTAGTCCACCAAATGTGCGTGTAGTTGTGCCATCAGCTTGGCGAAAGTAATCGAACACGTAAGGCAAAAAGTCTAGGCTAATTCCCTTACCTGTATCGCTGACCTGAATTTGAGCCTGATTACCAGCTTCCATGAGTCGAATTTCTACCCGTCCGCCTGTTGGTGTAAATTTTACCGCATTAGAAAGCAAGTTCCACACAACTTGTTGCAACCGATTTGGGTCGCCCATCACTTGTCCCAAATTGGCATCAAATATGGTCTGAATCTCAATTGACTTAGCTTGTGCTGCTAGTCGTACTGTTTCTAGTGCTGCTTCAACTACCATTACCAAGCTGACTGGACAGATATTCAAGTTTAATTTTCCTTGAAGGATGCGCGACACATCCAACAAATCTTCAATTAGCTGGGTTTGTAACTTAGCGTTGCGTTCAATGGTTTCTAAGGCATGGTGAGTAGTTTTTTCATCAAACTTGCGAGTCCGCAGCATTTTTGACCACCCCAGAATGGAGTTGAGTGGGGTTCGCAGTTCATGGGAGAGAACCGCCAGAAATTCATCTTTAATTTTGTTGGCGATTTCTGCTTGTTGTCGTGCTGTCCTTTCGCAGCCGAGTAGGCGATCGCATTCTTTTTCAGCCAATTTGCGCTCGGTTATGTCCAGTACAAAAGCAACACCGTTGTCTTGGGAGTCATTTAGCAAAGCTATCCCTAAAACAATTGGTACTCGCTTACCGTTGCGGTGGATATACTCTTTCTCGAAAATTCTGGAAACTCCAGTGGTTTGCACCTCCAAAAGAGCGCGATCGTCTAAATCCTGATACTCAACAGGAGTAAGTTCTCTCCAATTAATTCTACCTAAAGTAGCAAACTCATCACGAGTGTAGCCAGCTAGTTGCAGAAAGGCATCATTGGCATCAATGATGAAACCATCTACAGTCCAAAAAGCGACTCCAATCAGGTTAGATTCAAACAAACGCCGAAATCGTGCTTCACTTTCGCGTAATGATTTTTCTGCCCGTTTGTGTTCGGTAATATCGCGAGAAACAGTAATTACGCCTTCAATAGTTTGGTCAACATTCCGTAATGGTGTGAGAATATATTCATAATAATGTATACCATCACGAGTAACATATTTACACTCATCTTTTAGTGGCTGCCCAGTTTTCATCACAGCTTGTCGTTGATTATCCACCTGCGTTATTAAGTCTGCGGGTAAATCCAGTTCTGGCAAAGTTTTACCGATAATATCTTGAGGATTTAAACCTAGTACAGTCGCTGCATCATGACTAACATACTGATAGCAACCTTGGCGATTAAAGATATAAATATGATCGACCGAGGCGGTGAGGATGGCATTTAAAATATTTGCCTGTTCTTGGACTTGTGTCGTGAGTTCGCGAGTACTTTCTGTTGCCTGCCTACACACAGTAGTTTCCATACAAACGCCGATCATTCGCACCGCTTGCCCATGAGTGTTATAGATAAATTTCCCCTTGGCAGAAATCCAATGTGTACTTTGGTCTGAGCGAACTATGCGAAATTCATCATTGTAGTCAGTCTTTTGTGCCAAAGCATGGGCGATCCCTTGCATTACAGATTGGCTATCTTCAGGATGAACGCACTTTTTAAATGTCTCATAAGGACTATCAGAACTACTTGGAAGTAAACCAAAAAGTAGTTCATAATTTTCTGACCAGATGACTTTATTGGTAACAATATTCCAATCCCACAAACCCATCTGGGATACATCTAGAGCTAGCCTCAGCCGTTCTTCACTCTCTCTGAGAAATACTTCTAACTGCTGTCGCTCTGCAATTTCTTGTTGGAGTTGCTCTAAAATTACTGCTACATCTGTTTGCAAATTGGGATGTACAGATGTTTCCTTAACTTTAATATGGAGACTTTTTACTTTTACTGACAGCTTTCTTTTTAGCTCTGTTAATTGTTCCTCAAGAACTGTTTGCCTTTGTTGATAAAATATTTCTGATTGCTCTAACTCAGCAACACGCCGCCGCAAAACCGCTAATTCATCATTGAATTGAAAGTTAATTTTATCAACATTTTGCATATCGTACACCGCTAATGTTTAACAATATCGAATTAAAGAGTAGGTATCTTCTAGTACCGCAAGGCGGAATTAAAAATTAAAAATGGATACATTATGAGCGTTTCATTACTTGGGAATGGATGGTTTGTTTACGCCATGTTGCACTAGTTTAACCTAGGAATTTTTCAGCTAACAAATGTAATCTATCAGAAGTTATATAAAGAATCAAAAAGCATTGCACTTATCAATTTGCTTATTGACTATATGCTTTATTAAACAAAACAACTTAGTAATTTAAGCCAAAAGGCATATATGAGTTTCCATAACTGTAGGGTAATCACTGACAAAAATATCAAAATCGATCTTTTTGACATAAGTCAGTTAATAGTGCCCACCCTACAAAATAGCTAGATAGCTAAATAAATTTTATCTTTTCAATCGTATAAAAGCTGCACCAATCAATAATCCCACAAGTTGCCCTAAGAAGACAACACCCGATTGATTTACGCCAACAGGAGGAATATTTAAACTACCTATACCATAAAATAATTGTTGCACAAACCACCAAAATATATAGAAAAAAGCTGGTAGTTGGATAGGGATATACAAAATTATAAGCGGCAAAACAGTGTCAATTTTAGCTTTAGGAAACTTCATAATATATGCTCCTAAAACAGATGCGATCGCACCATTGCCCCCAATCAATGGAAATGTCAAACTCGGTTCAACCAGAATTTGTATTACCCCTGTCATTACACCAGCAGCCAGATAAAACCCTAGATAGCGTCCATGTCCTAGAAGATTTTCTACAGTTTTCCCAAAAACCCACAAAAATAGTAAATTTCCTAATATTTGACTAAAACTGCCGTGCAGAAATATGCCAAAAAATAGAGTAAATACCCGCCAAATGACAACTATCCAAGCAGCAGAGTTGAAAAAGAGAGCATTAGTAACTGCTCCACTAATCTGCGCTGGAATCATACCCCAAGTATTCACAAAATAACCTAATTGACCGCTAAACTCTAGTTGAAGTTCCCATAAAAATACACCTAGGTTAATGACAATCAACCAGTAATTAATAATTGGCTTACTTCGACAACGAATATTATCACTAATAGGAATCATATAGATTGGTCATTTGTCATTTGTCATTTGTCATTTGTCATTGGTCGTTAGTTTTCTATTTCTGCTCCTCTGCTCCTCTGCTCCTCTGCCCCTCTGCTCCTCTGCTCCTCTGCCCCTCTGCTCCTCTGCCCCTCTGCTCCTCACTCCCTCCACTCCGTCAGTCCTCCTTAACCTGTGGCAAGATTGAAATCAGATCGCATCCCACTTAACTAGGCAAACAAGATGCTAGGAAACACACTTGTAGGAAGATACCAAATTATTAGTAACTTGGGAGGTGGGGGTTTTGGTGAAACTTTTGTGGCTTGTGATACCCAATTACCTGGTTCACCTCTATGTGTTGTTAAGAAACTCAAACCCCAGTCCAGCGATCCGGTAACTTTGGAAACAGCTAGACGTTTATTTGATACGGAAGCACAAGTTCTGTATAAATTAGGAACTCACGATCGCATTCCCCAACTTTTAGCTTACTTTGAGGAAAATGCCGAATTCTATCTTGTACAGGAATTGATCGAAGGTCATGACCTGAGTAAAGAATTAACATCAGGTAAAATCCTCAGTCAAGAGGAAGTAATTTCACTTTTACAAGAACTTTTGGCAATCTTAGAATTTGTCCATCAACAGAATGTAATTCATCGTGATGTTAATCCCCACAATATCCTCAGACGCCAACCAGATGGCAAATTAATTTTAATTGATTTTGGTGCAGTTAAACAAATTGCAACTCAAGTTATTACTCCCCAAGGTCAAACTTTAGCAACAGTAGCTATCGGTACGCCTGGATATATTCCTGGCGAACAAGCTCATGGTACGCCAAAATTAAGCAGTGATATCTATGCTGCGGGAATAATTGCTATTCAAGCTCTCACTGGATTATCACCAGAAGAAATAGTAAAAGATGCTGATACTAATGAAATTATCTGGCACGATAAAGCTACAGTAACACCAGAATTTGCTAAATTCTTAGATAGAATGGTCTGCTACGATTTTCGGCAACGCTATCCTTCGGCAACGGTGGCATTACAAGCGCTGAAAGAGTTAAGACAACCACCTGTTCAGACAATAGCGTTAACTCCTCCTTCTCTACCAAAAAATATTAACAAACCTGAACCAAAAAAAGGTATTTTAGGTAAAATTTTACTAACAATATTTTTCTTTGCTGTTGGCGGAGTAGCATCAATATTTATTTTGAATTACATTAATTCAAATAATGCCATAGAATTATCTAAACAAGGAAATACGTTTTTTGATTTACAACGCTATCAAGACGCGCTAGAAGTATATGAAAAAGCCGTTAATATTAGACCAGATTATGCTCAAGGTTGGAATGGTCAAGGTAAAACACTAAATAAATTAAGAAAATACAAAGACGCATTAGTGGCGTATGATAAAGCAATTCAAATTCAGCCAGATTATTTAGATGCTTGGATTGGACGTGGTGCTGTATTGGGAAATTTACAGCGATATCAAGAAGCGATCGCCTCTTTTGATAAAGCTTTAGAATTAAAGAATGACAACTCAGAAGTCTGGAATGCTAGGGGTGAAGCTTTCAGTAATTTAAACCAATACGACCAAGCAATTAAATCTTATGAAAAGGCAATTGAACTCAAACCAGATAATTACGAAGCTTGGTATAAAAAAGGATTAGATTTGCAAAATTCTAGGCAATATGAAGAAGCGATCGCAGCTTATCAAAAAGTCGTTGATTTAAAACCAGACTACGAGCAAGCTTGGTATAATTTGGGGAATGCACTAGTCAATTTAAAACGCTATCAAGATGCATTTGCAGCTTATGATAAATCGGTGCAATATCAGCCAAATTATTACCAAGCTTGGTTGTCTAGAGGTAATATACTGCTGAATTTACAACGTTATCCAGAAGCGATTGAATCTTTTAATCAAGTAATTAAATACAGTCCGAGAAACTATCAAGCTTGGTATAATTTGGGATGGTCGCTGCATCAAAACCAACGCTATGAAGAAGCAATAAAATCTTATAATAAAGCGGCAACGATTAAGCAAAATGACTATCAGCTCTGGTATAATTTAGGGAATTCCCAATACATATTGCAGAAATACGAAGATGCGATCGCGTCTTATAATAAGGCAGTTCGTTATAAAGTAGACCATTCCGAAAGCTGGTATAGTAGAGGCAATGCTCTATTAAATTTAAAACGATATCAAGATGCGATCGTTTCTTACGATCGAGCAATAAAATACAAGCCTAATTACCAACAAGCAATAGACGGCCGCAATCAAGCCCAAATTCAACTGAAAGGCGAAAAAGCAAAACCTGTACCTGTAATTGTACCAACTCTTCCATTTCCTAATTCCACCAATCCACCGCAGACTACACCCTAAACTGAACCTGGGTTTTCATCAAGGGAGATATCCTATAGGAGTTAAAAAGAATGGAGAGACGTAGCAGTGCTACATCTCTCCAAGGATGATAGATAATGAATATTTAATTTCACCAGATGTTTAATCAATCCTGCGACTAGGTAACTTAGTCCCGCACCTCTGACAAAACCCAGCATTTACATCATGGAAAGCTAAACCACAACCTGAACATACTATTTCTACCTGATTAGCAGTTTTCACTACTCGTTTAATTAAATCCCCCACTTGCCAAGGAATCAATGCGATTCCGGTAAAAATCATCAATACTGTTAGCAAGCGTCCTAATTCTGAAATTGGAATAACATCACCAAATCCTACAGTTGTCATTGTGACAACAGAGAAGTAGAATGCATCCAAAAATGTACTGTAATTTTCAGGATTAACCGGATGCTCGACTTGATAAATTAAGCCAGAGTAAATAAAAACAATTGCAAATAATGTAAATAATATTCGCGCAAAAATCATCCCATCTTCACTGCTGATACTAGCAAATAAAAACTTTTTATCTATAAATCTAATTAACCGTAAAATCCGAAACCATCGTAATAGTCGGATAAAGCTAATATCTACCATACCGAGAAAAAATGGCAGAATCGCCATTAAGTCAATAATCGAATAAAAGCTAAAAATATACTTAATTTTGTTTTCCGCACTCCACAGGCGGAGTAAATATTCCACAGCGAAAATGATGACGATCGCAGTATCAGCTACATTTAACTGAAACCGCATATAATCAGGAATATTATATGTTTCTGCCACAAAAATTCCTGATGATATTAGCACCAAAGAGGCAAGGGTTAAATTTATCGCTTTACCTATTGGTGTTTCTAGGTCTTCTAAGTAAAACTCTGTTTCTTGTCTGCTCAGTAACATATTCGACCATTAATACATCTTAATTTCCAGTTATAACATTAGAAATACGATATTATTAACCATTATCCTTATGTTAACCTCAGCTTATATGAACCCAGAATCTTTTATGCGTTTAGCATTGACAGAAGCAAAAAAAGGGGATGCGCCTTACGGTGCCGTGATTGTTAAAGATAACGAAGTCGTTGCCGTAGCTCATAATACTGTGAGGAGAGACAACGATCCATCAGCCCATGCAGAAATCAATGCTATTCGTAGTTTAACAGCTAAACTAAACAACCCCTCTTTAGAAGGTTATACCATATATACAACTGGCGAACCTTGTCCGATGTGTGCAACTGCTTGTGTTTGGAGTGGTTTATCAGAGATTGTATATGGTGCTTCAATTCATGATTTAATTTCAGTAAATCAATCACAAATTAGTATATCTTGTGAAGAGGTAATCGATAAGTCATTTAGGAAAATAAAAGTCACAAAAAACGTTTTAAAAAATGAATGTTTGGAATTATTTAAATAAGATATAGCGCGTCTTAGTTGAGTTAAATACAGACCTAACAAGAACAGCCGCTTAAGAAAGCTAGCGTTGGGGAGTAAGCCTCAAAACCTCTTTCTTTTTAGGAGAGACGAATGGAAGCGAGGTGAGAGTGTATTGCATACCAACGAGAAGCGCCATATCAAAAAACTTATTTTTAGGACTAGCCCTTTGAACTACTTCTGTTAATGTGTAAGTCCTTAAATGATTCAAAATCTGTTACTGTAGCACTCGTCCTCTGGTTATCCAAACCGAGCTCCCTACAAATAATTTTATAAATCTCTGGAGGAAATCCCCCAGGAAACTCCCATTCTCTACCTCCATCTTCCATTGTCACAATACCTGAGATATTTGGATACCTATAACCAAGTCGATATCTTACAATATGTTCCGAGAGTTGCCCACTATGTGTAAAACCTAAAGGACGCATCTCCGTTAGTAGTTGATGCAACTCATCAGCCTTCGTTTTCTCTAAGCGATGCTTCTTAGCTATTCTTGCAATTTCATTTTGGAGTAAAGCTTCTACCTCCCTGCGTCGCTCCTCCTCTGCTGCTCTAAGTTGGCTCTCTAAGTTATCTCGCTCAACACTTAGTTCATCCCTGCGATCAACTCCAAGCAACTCTATCGTTACAAGGTCAAGCCAACTAGGTTTTGGAGAGTCTACATTTTTCCAGATACTCTCTACTTTTTGGATCAAACCACATAATTCATGTCTGTAACTTTGAGGGATATTTTCTTTGCCTAGCCAAAGCTTACTAACTTGTTCGCCTTTTTCATTTGTTTCAATTTCATACCAGAAATTGACTGTTTCAAAAGCAGCTTCGCTATTGTCCAATTTTTGGGCTAATTCAGGATGTTCTTTCTTGATTTTTTTTATATGGAAGAAAACTTTTCCATTAGGATTAGAAAAAGTACGACCGACAAACCCAAATCCTCTATCAGCATTGTAGCTTTTGATACTGCCGATGTCTATCGTCATAAAACCAAGCCATGCTCCTAAACTTGATTGATAAATTAAAAAAATATAAATTTAGGTGTTGCGATCGCCTACAACGCGGCATTAGCGCAGCTCGCAACACTATTAAAATCACCTAGTTCCTTTCGCAATAAATCTGGCATATCTTTTTGAGAGGTAGAGTATGGTGAACAACCCTTAATTCCTAGTGGGACTGCTTAAATAGGTTGTTCTCAATCAGCTTTCTGATTACCTCGATTATACTTTGGTAAATATTGATACTAAACTGCATGATTACGGATGTTTTTATTTTTTACATATATTAACTCAGTATATTTCGGTGTTCTCTTGTTGCAAGTTTAATATTTGTTGGGATCGAACGCTGCCCACCTATAAGTAGTAGTAAATTTATTTGTTGGAAATCCCTTACTTAGAATGGAATTCACGGCTACACAAACAAAGTCCACCTTCGTGGACTAATACAAAATCAAGGATTCTTAACCCACGAAGGTGGGTTTTGTCTGTGTAGACGCGGTTTCTAACCGCCCTTTTAACTATTGTTAATTTTAAATTATTTAAGTTGGAACATTCAAATAAGATAAATATGTATTTGCCCAAATCGCAGCTTGAGTGCGATCGCGCAAATTTAATCTGTTTAAAATATTTGTAACATGATTTTTCACCGTCCCCTCAGAAATGTAGAGTCCGTGAGCAATTTCTCGGTTACTAGCGCCTGTAGCAATTAATCGCAAAACCTCTTTTTCTCTAGGAGTAAGTTCAGCTAAACTAGATGGTACAGGCGGTGAATGAGTTGGTGCAACAGGAGAAAATTGAGTCAACAGCTTTTTAACTATACCTGGGCCTAATTGCGTATATCCTTTATGAACGGCACGAATAGCAACAGCTAATTCTTCTGATGGCGTATCTTTCAATAAATAACCCATAGCCCCATTTTTTAAAGCTGCTGATACATATTCATCATCATCGAAAGTCGTTAATACTAAAATCTTAGTTTTGGCAAAACGTTTTTGAATCTCCTTCGTGGCTGCAACTCCATCCATAATCGGCATTCTGATATCTAGTAAGATTACATCTGGCTGAAATTCTGCAACCAAATTAATCGCTTGCTCGCCGTTTTCTGCTTCTCCAACTATTTCTAAATCTGGTTCTAGTTCCAATAATGCTCTTAATCCTTGACGAATTAAACTTTGGTCATCTACCAGCAATACTTTAATCATTATGTTAACCATGTTAATGGAATATTAACTGTAATTTTGCAACCAGAGCCAAGAGCGCTATTAATATTAAACTGACCCCCAAATGCTAAAGTGCGATCGCGCATACTATGAAGTCCAAAACCAGTAGTATTTTGCTCTACGTCAAAACCTTTACCATTATCCTGAATTATCAATCGCAAATTGCCTTTATTCGTAGCGAGTTCCAATTTTACCTCTGTAGCATAGGCATATTTAGATATATTAGTTAAAGATTCTTGAGTAATCCGGTAAATAGCAGTATTTATTTCAGGTGGCAGAGAATATTCCAGATCGATTTGATAAATTGGTAATATCCCATTAAAGCGATAAAAATTTTCTGAAAGACTAGCGATCGCATCTTCTAAAGATTGTTCTTGTAAGGGATTAGAACGCATAGTAGAAACAGATTGACGAACATCTTTTAGCGCCTTTGAACCTAATTCCTTTGCAGTTGCTAGAAATGTTTCAGCCCTACCTGGATTAGATTGCCATAGTTTTAAAGCAGTTTCTAATTGCAGATTTAAAGCAGTCAGAGAGTGTCCTAATGAATCATGAATTTCACGAGCAATGCGGTTACGTTCTTCTAAGGTAGCTTGATTTTCAATTTGCATAGCATATTGACGGAGTTTGTCATTAGCAAGAGCTAG
>JADEXV010000007.1 GCA_015206945.1 Nostocales cyanobacterium LEGE 12452
TAGTCGTGTAGAACCTCCCTTGATTGAGAATTTGAGCTTGACTGTCAAGCCAGGGCAAAGAATAGCGCTTGTGGGGGGAAGTGGTTCTGGTAAATCTACTGTTGCTAAATTAATTTGCGGGCTGTATCAACCTTGGTTCGGAGAAATCTGCTTTGATGGTGTAGAGCGATCGCAAATTAAGCGTTCTGTTCTGGCTAACTGGTTGGCAATGGTTGAACAGGATATCTTTTTATTTGCCGGGACTGTGCGAGAAAACATCACTCTTTGGGATTCAACTGTGCCAGAAGCTGATTTGGTGCAGGCTTGCCAAGACGCGGCGATTCATGATGCGATCGCATCTATGCCTGGGAAATATGACTTTGAGTTAATTGAAGGTGGTATGAATATTAGTGGTGGACAACGCCAGCGTTTAGAAATTGCCCGCGCTTTGGTGAGAAATCCCACAATCTTAGTACTGGATGAAGCAACCAGCGCTCTGGATGCAGAAACGGAGTTGATTATTAACCGTAACTTGCAACAGCGTGGTTGTTCGTGTATTGTAGTAGCCCACCGCCTTAGCACAATTCGTGATTGTGATGAAATTATTGTGCTAGAGCAAGGTAAAATCGTGCAGCGTGGCACCCATGAGGAATTATGGCAGCAAGGCGGAACTTATGTTCGCTTACTTCACGCAGCAGAGGCATAATATCGAGTTTGAAAACATTTATTGGAAGTATTCGTTTTCAAGGATAGACATAATTACCAACGAAGAATACTTATCTTTTTGCCTCAAGACTTCTCGCAAAACTCCTTCCTCCTGAAAGCCGACTGACTGATAAACATGTCTAGCACGTTGATTGTGTTCAAAGACATCTAACCAGCAACGATGAGCATTATACTCTTCAAAAATCTTTTTGAGGAGTATGCGTAACGCACGTTTGCCGTATCCTAGTCCTGGTTCAGCAACGATGATTCGAGTTAATTCAATACTACGGTTCGGTGATTGTAAGCCAGACAAAATAGCGTAGCCTTGGGTTTCTCCTGAAGCATTTTCAATCATTAAATAATGTTTGTCAGCAAAGTGTAAGTTTCTGCTGTGTTCTTCTCGACTCCAGCAGAGGATAAGGCCTTTGAATTCATCTCTGGTTTCTTGAGTGAAGATGAAGTTTATATCGTTTAGGTTAGCAGTTCGTAATTTTATCATCAAAAAAAATTCTGTTATATTCAGCCGGGATACAATAGTTTTTTATATCTTTTTCCACTCGTCGAACTTATATCGATTTACCTTCAGTGAATCCTCTTCCTAAACCATACTTTCTTCAAGCAAACGAACCAGTATTGTTGGATAACTCAGAAACTGTCTGGATAGTGCAGTCTGGAACATTAGCAGTGTTTGCAACTAGAGTTAAAAACAGTTTACCAAAGGAGCATCGCCGCTATTTGTTTCATGTGAACACTGGTGAAGTCTTGTTACCGGAAGTAATAGCACAAAGCCAATGGAATTTTGTAGCGATCGCAATTGAACCTACCCAATTATGCCAGATGTCAATGGTTGATTTGGTTAAGGGAATCGCGGCGGCTGACTTTCAAGCCATAGAACTTTTAGAAGGTTGGGTAAATCATTTAGGACAATCTCTTAGCGCCCAGCAGACAGTTTTGACTACGCCATTAAACCTTGTGCAGACATTAGGGCTGGATTTTTCATTATCGCCTGGTGAAACGCTACAGGAAAGACAACAAACACTCTTATGGGTAAAGTTGCAGCAAGGCAATGCTCACTGGATGGGAGTTGAGGAATTAACGTTGAATTCTACCTCTCCAGCGTTTCCACTCACGAGTGATATGTGGCTGGAGGCAGAAGACATGGTTATCGGACAAATGTTGCCAACGGCAGATTTAGAAAATTCCGAGGAACTCCTAGCAAGTTTAGCCAGTTTGCATACTTATTTCTTTCACTACTTCAGTTTGTTGGTAAATAAAGAAACAGAAGCAGAATTTCGGCGATTTCAGGAACGCGAACAATTTAATCAGCAAGTAATAGAGGGGGCACTCTCTGATTTAGCAACAGTATTGCAGCCGCAGCAGGAGGCGGTTTTTTCTCAGGAAGGGCCGCCCTTATTGGTAGCATTTGGTGCAGTTGGGCGATCGCTGGGGATAGAGATTCGTCCACCAGCAGAGGATTTGAATTCTATTAAAGACCCTGTAGCTGCGATCGCGCAAGCATCACAGATTCGGATTCGGCGTATAACTTTAGCAGATGGCTGGTGGCGTCAAGACCAAGGGGCAATGTTAGCTTATACTCAGTTGGAAAAGCAGCCAGTGGCGTTGTTACCTAGAGATAATGGGGATTATGTAATTTTCGACCCCGTAGCGCGAACTCGGACACCTGTAAATGAATCAGTTGCAAAAACACTGACAACATCTGCCTACGTTCTGTATCGACCATTACCCCAAGTTGCGCTCAACGCCATTGATTTACTACGGTTTGGGGTCAAGGGTTATGAAAAAGACATCGCCACTATTTTAGTGGTAGGGTTACTGGGCACAATATTGGGAATGGTTGCACCACAAGCAACAGCAATTTTAATCAATCATGCCATTCCAGATAGCGATCGCGCTTTGCTGTGGCAGATCGGATTGGTCATGTTTGCAGTCGCCTTTGGACAGTTAGCTTTTCAAGTTGCCCAAAGTATTATTACCCTACGAGTCGAAAGCGCCACTGATAGCATATTGCAGCCAGCCATCTGGGATCGCCTGCTGAGATTAAGCCCTAGCTTTTTTCGCCAGTATACTTCTGGAGATTTGCTTAACCGCGTCATGGCGGTGAGGGAAATTCATCAAAAACTTAGCGGTGCTACCCAACGGACTTTGTTGAGTGGAGTTTTTGCCCTATTCAATTTGGTGCTGATGTTTATTTACAGCTGGCAACTAGCGCTTGTGGGCGTGGGTTTAGCAATATTTACCGCTGTGGTTACGACTGTTGCAAGTTTCTTCTTGGTGAAGAAATCGAAAAAAGAGCAAGAACTGAATGGTGCAATTCAGGGACTCACCGTCCAACTAATCAACGGTGTTGCCAAGCTGCGAGTGACAATGGCAGAAGAACGCGCATTTGCAGCTTGGGCAAAAAAGTACAGCCAGCAGATCCGACTAAAGGCGAGTTGGCAAGAGATTAAAGATGGTATTTCTATATTTAACGAAGCACTCCCTTTGGTAAGTTCTATATTGCTGTTTGGGTTTGCCATGCTGTTAATGCAGACACGCCTGACACTGGGTACATTCGTTGCTTTTAACTATGCTTTGGCGATTTTTATCAAAGGAGTAATTGACCTGAGCAATACTGTATCGGAAATTTGGAGTATTGTACCAATATGGGAACGAGCAAAACCGATTTGGCGATCGCAGCCTGAATATGACTCAACCAAGGTTAACCCCGGTCAATTAAGCGGTCGCATTGCCCTAAATCGTGTCAGCTTTCGCTACTCGCAAAATGGCAGCTTAATCCTCAATGATGTCAGCCTCCATGCCGAACCAGGGGAATTTATCGCGATCGTTGGGT
This sequence comes from Nostocales cyanobacterium LEGE 12452, assembly GCA_015206945.1. Taxonomy (GTDB): domain Bacteria; phylum Cyanobacteriota; class Cyanobacteriia; order Cyanobacteriales; family Nostocaceae; genus Nostoc. The sequence goes on from JADEXV010000007.1 coordinate 3,536, forward strand.
CTTCTGGAAGTGGAAAATCAACGATATTACGGTTGTTATTGGGCTTTGAAACTCCATTGACAGGTAGCATCTATTATGATGGCAAAGATTTAGCAGAGATGGAACTCCAGGCTGTGCGAAGACAGTTAGGAGTGGTACTGCAAAATGGTAAAATGGGCACAGCATCAATTTTTGATAACATCACCGCCGGGGCTTTGGTTTCGCTAGAAGAAGCTTGGGAAGCCGCACAAATGGCAGGCTTTGCTGATGATATCAAGAAAATGCCAATGGGGATGCATACGATCGTTGCCGAGGGTGGTAGTAATCTTTCCGGTGGACAACGGCAAAGATTATTGATTGCGCGATCGCTTGTTTCCAAGCCCAAAATTATTTTAATGGATGAGGCAACCAGTGCTTTAGACAACCGCACCCAAGCAATTGTAACTGAAAGTTTAGCTAAGTTAAATGCTACCAGAGTGGTAATTGCCCATCGCCTCAGCACAATTCGTAATGCCGATCGCATCTATGTTATTGAGGCTGGTCATGTCGTCCAGGTGGGTACTTTTTTGGAATTAATCGCGCAAGCAGGGTTATTTGCCAAACTGGTAGCCCAACAATTAGAAGGGGAGCTTTAGTTCTGCTTCAGCATGGAATTAGCAACTTGGTATAAAGATTGGCTGTTAAATCCATCATTAAGATTGAAATAAAAATTGCTTTCTCTCAAGGGTGACTAATATTAAGTCCGGTTAATTAATACTTTACTCCCGTTCAAAGACAAAAATAATGGAAATCGGTTTATTTGTCTTGGGATCGGATGGCTCATATAAATTTAGCAATCGGTAATTCAAAGCATGGAATTCGTCGATCCATGATTCCAGGGTTCTGAAATACCAAGGAGTAGGGTAAAATGGTCGATCTGCATTTGGTTGCCATGAAGTTTCGCGCCACCCATTAGAGTATGGAGAGTCACCGCAAGCAATTATCGGATGAAGTGTTTGAATGATTATTTTGCCTTTGTCCTCTAACAAGCTATGACCTGCCTTAGCGATCTCATCAAGAGCGCATTCGCCTAGAATTGAAAAGTTGCAGATCAAGCAAGAGAAATAGTTAATAGTGCTAAATCTTTGTGATCCAAGATCCGAGTACGAACAGACAACAAAGCGATAATCACCACTATCCTTTGCTGTCTCAATGAGATCGGTGCAAAAATCAACACCCCAGCCATCGATTCCTAAAGAAAAAAGCTGTCGAGACAACCATCCCTCACCGCATCCAATATCTAAGAATGTTTTTGGATTAAGTTTGGTTATCGCTTTAACTATAGCGGCATCTGTGGCGATCGCACGGCTTTCAATTTGTTGATTACGAATTGCTTGTGTCCATAATTTAGCATTCATCTGCCATGAGTCAAGGATTCGTTTTTCATTCTCGTCCATAAATACCGCTCAAATAGCACGAACAATCTTCTCCTTTAAAACATAAGCGATAATGCAGCCAGATGCAGGATTTACACTATATTCCAAGAATCACAAAGAAAAGGGTGTAGGGTATAGGGTATAGAAATAAAAACTTTAGTTTCAGGGTCTGAAGCCCAGTTAAAAATAAAAGGATTACAGCAATTCTTTAGGTTCTCTTGATTGGCGATACTCCGTTCGTGAAGCCCTAAAGCTCTCAAGCAATGTTCTGTTTGACAATCCCACTACTACCCAAAATTTAGAAGCATTCATCAAACAGGCGATCGCTCTGAGAAAATGAAGCCACTTGATTATATTTTTTACTTTTCCTGAAAAATAAGTAAGTATTAACACTTCTAATCCTGAAACAAAGCGAGCAAAAATGAAACGTTCAAATCGGCTTGCTTGGATAGGAGCGATCGCTTGTGCAATTTGAGTGATGTTATGTGTGCTTAAATAGCCATAATATTCCCGTTAAACCTGCGTGCAAAGAAGGTTTAAGTAGCTTTTTATTATCGTTGTAGTTCCCATGTTGAAGATTGGGAACTACAACGAGTTTAAGCTTTTGGATTACCGAGAATGATAATTTCCTCTGCCCTTGGCAATGTGTCAGCGATCGCGAGGATTTTACTTAGTTCGATTTCGTTAAGCAATGACAGTAATATTTGCACTAGTAAGCGCTACCTGATTCGAGAACTGGGCTATCTGAATTTGTGCAGCACTACCAACCCCATCTTTATCAAAGAATAGGTTCCCCGTAGTTTGATCGTAGATAAAGCGATCGCCTGCAATTGTCGCATTAGTCCCAAGTCGGAACAAGTTGGAATTGAGCGTAGTATTCTGAGATTGGCTAAGTCCGAATTCTGCTTTGGAAATGAAGACAGTATCATCCCCAAGAGTAAAATCACCGATAAGATCATAGCCTCCAGTGCGGCTACTAATCAGATCAAAGTTATCTCGTCCAGTTCCGCCAGTCAGCACATCTCGACCAATTCCCCCTGTTAGTAGATCATCACCTGCACCACCAAACAAGGTGTCATTGCCTGAGTTACCAAAGAGGCTATCATTACCATCTCCTCCAGTTAACGTGTTAGCGGCATTATTTCCCATGAGAATGTTATTGAGGCCGTTACCAGTACCATTGATTGTCCCGGTTCCAGTTAGGGTCAAGTTCTCCAGGTTATTTCCCAATACCCAACTCACCGAAGACTTGACTAAATCTGTGCCTGGATCTAAGCCTTCAATAATAAAATCGTTCAGGTTGTCTACGATGTAAATGTCATTGCCGACTCCACCATCAAGATTATCAATCCCTGCACCTCCATCCAAAGTGTCATCGCCAGAACCCCCCAACAAGGTGTCATTGCCTGCACTACCAATCAGGCTATCGTTGCCATCAACTCCATTCAAGATGTTAGCGCTAGTATTTCCAATCAGGATGTTATTAAGGCTGTTACCAGTACCATTGATTGCCCCACTTCCACTCAGAGTCAAGTTCTCCAGGTTATTTGCCAACACCCAATTCACCAAAGACTTAACTAAATCTGTGCCTGCATTTAAGTCTTCAGTAATCGTATCGTTCAGATTGTCTACAGTGTAAATGTCATTACCGACTCCACCATTGAGACTATCAGCTCCTAAACCTCCATCTAAGGTGTCATTGCCGGAACCGCCCAACAAGGTGTCATTGCCTGCACCACCAATTAGGCTATCGTTGCCATTTTCTCCATTCAAGATGTTAGCGGCAGTATTTCCATTCAAGATATTATTAAGGCTGTTACCGGTACCATTGATTGCCCCACTTCCAGTCAGGGTTAAGTTCTCCAGGTTATTTCCCAACACCCAACTCACTGAAGACTTGACTAAATCTGTGCCTGCACTGGCAGATTCAATAATAGTGTCGCCGATGCTGTCCACAGTATAAGTGTCATTGCCTTTACCACCAATGAGACTGTCATCTCCTGTACCACCATCTAAGAAATCATTTCCATCGCCGCCATCAAGGGTGTCGTTATCACCTAGTCCGTTGAGCGTGTCATTGCCCAGCAATCCTGAGATGATATCTTTGTTCACTGTACCAGTCAGGTTGTCTGCAACTGAAGTACCAGTAATTTCATTAGGAAGTTGACTAATGGTATTAGCCACTGTTAATGCAAAAATATCGCTGACAGTTGCCGTTCCATCACTGGCTATAACTTTGAGATTAAGGCTACCAACGTTGTTATTTGTGGGAGTACCACTAAAGGTAGTGCCGTTGAAGGTTAACCAAACAGGAAGTGGATTACCATTTTCCAAAGTGGCGGTGTAAACGAGATTATCGCCTGCATCCACATCACTGAAGGTATTTGCTGGCACCACAAAGCTAAAGGCAGTGTCTTCTGTAGCAATTTGGTCTGCGATCGCATTACTCACAACCGGAGCATCATTGGTATTAGCGATCGCCAGACCAAACACATTACTGGCGCTAGCTCCATCCTTATCGGTTGCGGTAACTTTGAGGCTGAGGCTGCCCACATTTTGATTTAATGGCGTGCCGCTAAAAGTGCGCGTGGTTGCATTAAAGCTTAACCAGATCGGCAATTGATTGCCGTTACTGAGGCTAGCAGTATAGGTCAATACATCGCCTGCATCGACATCGCTGAAGGTGGTTGCTGGTACAGTAAAGTCGAAAATCGCGTCTTCTGTCGCTGTTTGGTCAGCAATAGTACCTAACGCTTTTGGGGCATCGTTAATATTGTTGACTATGATCGCGATCGCTTTCTCGTAGAATAAGCCACTCTGATCTTTAGTGCGTAGACGGATGTTGTAGCTATTTTTGCTTTCGTAGTCCGGCGAGCTATTAATCCGTAACTCGTTACCAACAATCGTGAAGGCGCTGTTATCGGTGCTGCCTGTACCAGAAACTAGAGTGTAGGTGTGGGTGTTATCTCCATCGGCATCAACAGTGCTAAAGTTGCCAATTACTGTGTTGCCAGGAACATTCTCGTTAACACTAGTGGCACTGAGACTCAGGTCAGTGGGGATACTGTTGAGGTCAAGCTGAAAAAATTCTTGCCCAATGTTACCGTTGTCAGCAACAAAGTAGAGTTTGCCATTAACGTAAGTTAGGTTGTTGGGATTAGAACCAGATAAACCAGGGTAGATATCCTTGACGCGGACAGTACCAGCCTCAGTACCATCACTCTTCCACAGTTCCCAATTACCACTGCTGTCGGAGGCACTGAAGTACAGTGTGCCATTGACATTCGTCAGATTTTGCGGAAAAGAGTTACCCGTGCCAGAGAAGATATCCTTAACGCGGACAGTACCAGCCTCAGTACCATCACTCTTCCACAGTTCAGAGCCACCACTGCTGTCAGAGGCACTGAAGTACAGCGTGCCGTTGACATTCGTCAGATATACTGGGTTAGAGCTACCTGTACCAGAGAAGATATCCTTGACGCGGACAGTACCAGCCTCAGTGCCATCACTCTTCCACAGTTCAGAGCCACTACTGCTGTCGGAGGCATTAAAGTACAGTGTGCCGTTGACATTTGTCAGATTGCGCGGTTCAGAGCTATCCATACCAAAGAAGATATCCTTGACGCGCACAGTACCAGCCTCAGTGCCATCACTCTTCCACAATTCAGAGCCACTGCTCTCGGTAGCAACAAAGTACAGCGTGCCGTTAACATTCGTCAGATTTTTTGGGTTAGAGCTACCTGTGCCAGAGAAGATATCCTTGACGCGGACAGTACCAGCCTCAGTGCCATCACTCTTCCATAGTTCAGGACCACCACTGCTGTCGGTGGCATTAAAGTATAGCGTGCCGTTGACATTCGTTAGATATTGCGGGCTAGAGCTACCTGTGCCAGAGAAGATATCCTTAACGCGGACAGTACCAGCCTCGGTGCCATCACTCTTCCACAGTTCATAACCATTACTACTGTTGTAGGCAGTGAAGTATAGCGTGCCGTTGACATTCATTAGATATTGCGGGCCAGAGCTACCCGTGCCAGAGACGATATCCTTGACGCGGATGGTACCGGACTGGGTGCCATCACTCTTCCACAATTCCTGACCTCCACTGCTGTCGTAGGCTCTGAAGTACAACGTGCCGTTGACATTCGTCAGATATTGCGGGTTAGAGCTACCTGTGCCAGAGAAGATATCCTTGACGCGGACAGTACCAGCCTCAGTGCCATCACTCTTCCATAGTTCCCGATACCCATTACTCTCGGTGGCAACGAAGTACAGCGTGTCGTTGACATTCATCAGAGATGACGGCTCAGAGGATATTGTAGCAGTATTAATATCCTTGACGCGGACAGTACCAGCCTCAGTACCATCACTCTTCCACAGTTCAGTGCCAACACTGCTGTCGGAGGCATCAAAGTATAGCGTGCCATTGACATTCGTCAGATTTTGGGGGTTAGAGCTACCTGTGCCATTATTAATATCTTTGACGCGGACAGTACCAGCCTCGGTGCCATCACTCTTCCACAGTTCACAGCCACCACTGCTGTCAGAAGCATTGAAGTACAGCGTACCGTTGACATTCGTCAAATTTTCCGGGTTAGAGCTACCCGTGACAGTATTAGTATTCTTGACACGGACAGTACCAGCCTCGGTGCCATCACTCTTCCACAGTTCATAGCCACCACTGCTGTTGCCGGCAACGAAGTATAGCGTGCCATTGACATTCGTCAGATTTTGCGGGTTAGAGCCACTGATACCAGAGATGATATCTTTGACGCGGACAGTACCAGCCTCAGTGCCATCACTCTTCCACAGTTCATAGCCACCACTGCTGTCATAGGCAACGAAGTATAGCGTACCGTTGACATTCGTCAGATTGTAAGGGTTAGAGCCACTGGTACCAGAAATGATATCCTTGACGCGGACAGTACCAGCCTCAGTGCCATCACTTTTCCACAGTTCTCGACCCCCACCACTGTCGTAGGCATTGAAGTATAGCGTGCCGTTGACATTCGTCAGATTTTGCAGGTTAGAGCTACCCGTACCAGAAACGATATCTTTGACGCGGACAGTACCAGCCTCAGTACCATCACTCTTCCACAGTTCCTCACCCCCACTGCTGTCGGTGGCACTGAAGTACAGTGTGCCGTTGATATTCGTCAGATTTTGCGGGTTAGAGCCACTGGTACCAGTATTAATATCCTTGACGCGGACAGTACCAGCCTCGGTGCCATCACTCTTCCACAATTCCTGGTTCCCACTACTGTCGGAGGCATTGAAGTACAGCGTGCCGTTGACATTCGTCAGATTTTGCGGGTTAGAGCTACTGCCATAGTTGATATCCTTGACGCGGACAGTACCAGCCTCAGTGCCATCACTCTTCCACAATTCCTGATCCTTACTGCTGTCGGAGGCATTGAAGTACAGCGTGCCGTTGACATTCGTCAGATTTAGCAGGATAGAGCTACCTGTACCAGAGACGATATCCTTGACGCGGATAGTACCAGCCTCAGTGCCATCACTTTTCCACAGTTCACCCCCCCCACTGCTGTCATAGGCAGTGAAGTACAGCGTGCCGTTGACATTCGTCAGATTTTTTGGGTAAGAGGAAGCTCCATTGGTATTGATATCTTTTACGAGGATAATCGATGCTTCTTCTGCTGCCATAACTGTTTTTCCTTAAAGCTTTAGTTGCAATCACAAGGGAAATCAGGCGTTGGTAGACGCCCCAAGGACGCTCGCTATTTTTCTTGCTATGTAAATATGCGATGCGATCGCTTAACTCCCAAGCTTCGCTTTTTTTTAAATTAAACAGCCTCGGCAAATATGTCTAATTTGATACTTGATTTATATAAAGCCCATTTGGTTTAGTTAATATAAGCACTCCACATCAACCAATATCCACACGGATATGAACATAACCCGTTGGAAGGAATGAAAGAGAAATCTTAGTGATTGTCTCGATTCAACTTAGCCGCTCCTCGTAAATTGGTGTTCGCGTAGCGTGTCCTAAAGGACAAGGTATTGATAAAGTTAATTATATTTTTGACTTTGCCTGAAAAATAAGTAAGTATTAACAGTGATATTCAAAGGCTATGAAAGTCGAAAATGAAACGTCCAAATCGCCTTGCTTGGATGGGAGCGATCGCACTCGCTGCGATCGTTTTACTTAGTTTGTTCGCGGCTCCCAATAATACTAAAATTAACACCGGCTCTACCTATAACCGTAACTCTGATGGCTATGGTGCTTGGTATGCTTTTATGCAACAACAGGGAATTTCTATTAAGCGTTGGCAAAAGCCTTTTAGTGATATTCAGCCAGAGAACAACCCAGTTACCTTGCTACAGGTAGGCGGCTATCCCAGGGAAACGACACTAGATAGTCAAGAGCGGGAATGGGTAGAAAAAGGGAATACTTTGGTAATTTTGGGTGCAAAGGCGCGGGTTACAGAAGCGGAGTTTAGCACTATGCAAAAATCTCCTGAAGGTGATATTAAAATTGATACACGTAGACGATATAAAAAAGCTAACTCCCAGCAAGTTAATTTAGGCGATCGCTTTGGTGCTGTTGTCTGGAAAGAAAATTACAAAAAAGGAAAGGTGATTTTTTCTACCACTCCTTATTTAGCTGCCAACGCCTACCAAGATTATTTAAGTAATTTCAAGTATTTAGCTAGTTTGGTTACTGAAAAAAGTAACACAGTCTTTGTCGATGAATACATCCACGGCTATAAAGATGCCGATGTCAGGAAGAAAGAAAACGAAGGAGATTTATCTAGCTTTTTTGCCAAAACTCCTTTACTTCCAATCTTGATACAGGTAGGTATCCTGCTATTAGTGCTAGTTTGGGCGCAGAATCGCCGCTTTGGCAAGCTAGTAGCTTTAGATACACCAGTTGTAGATAATAGCGAAGCATACATCCAAGCTTTAGCCGGGGTGTTGCAGAAAGCTGATACTACCGACTTTGTTGTTGAAATGGTGGGTAAACAAGAACAACTACAACTCCAAAAAGCCTTGGGATTAGGGCAAGTACTTTTAGAACATCAAGCCTTGATCGATTTCTGGATGGAAAAAACAGGTGCAAGTGCAGCAGAACTAGATGCAGTTTTAAAGCTACAATCTCGCAAACAACCGATCAGTGAACGAGACCTGTTAAGCTGGTTGGGGAAATGGCGAACCATTAGATTAATTCGTAATTCGTAATTCGTAATTCGTAATTCGTAATTATTTTTTTGTAATTGTACTCTGCGTTGGTTATTTATCAATAAAAAATATGAGCGAAACACATCCTATCTTAATTCGGCTTGGTCAAGGTCTTAATCAAGTAATTGTCGGACAATCTAGCTTAATACAGCAACTCTTAGTAGCACTGCTAGCGGGTGGGCACGTAATTTTAGAAGGAGTACCGGGAACTGGGAAAACCTTACTAGTAAAAGTGTTGGCGCAGTTAATTCAAGGGGATTTTCGCCGGATTCAATTAACACCAGATGTTTTACCTTCAGATATTACTGGTACAAATATTTTTGACTTGAATAGTCGCAATTTCACCTTGAAAAAAGGGCCAATATTTACTGAAGTATTGCTAGCGGACGAAATCAACCGTACTCCACCCAAGACACAAGCGGCGCTGCTAGAAGCAATGGAAGAGATGCAGGTAACACTGGATGGTGAAAGTTTGCCTTTACCAGATTTATTTTGGGTAATTGCGACACAAAACCCCCTGGAATTTGAGGGTACTTATCCTTTACCAGAGGCACAGTTAGACAGATTTTTATTTAAGCTAGTAGTAGATTACCCCGATCAAGCTGCTGAAAAGCAAATGTTACTCAATCGTCAGGCGGGTTTTGCAGCACGACGTTTAGATATTAGCCGTTTGAAACCAATTGCAACAGTAGCCCAGATTTTGCAAGCACGACAAGCAGTCAAAGAAGTTAAAGTATCAGAAGCGATCGTTGATTATTTGTTGGCGTTGGTGAGAACATCGCGTCAATATCCTGATTTGACTTTGGGTGCATCACCTCGCGCTACCGGTGCTTGGTTGCAGACATCTCAAGCCATAGCGTGGTTAGCAGGAAGGGATTTTGTAACGCCAGATGATGTAAAAGCAGTTGCATCACCGTTGCTACGGCATCGTCTCATCTTGAAACCAGAAGCGATGCTGGATGGTTTACAAATGGATGCAGTAATTGCGTCGGTAATTAATCAAGTACCAGTTCCGAGGTGAAAAACTTAAACCTCTGCCGTAAATCCCCAACCCCTTCTCCCAATTTTGGCTACGGTGTACAGAGCATGGGAACGAGATATTTCAAAGTCCCTCTCCCAAGTTTGAGAGAGGGATTTAGGGTGAGGGCTAATTATTAATGATTCCGAATTCAAAATCAGATCGCACCTCTAGATTTGCACTTTTCTGCATAGCTTGAGAATTCATCTCCAATTAAAATAAGCCCATACTTCAATGAGTTAGGGCTAAAAGATACAAGATATGACTCTCAAGTTAAACGTCAGAGGCGAAGAGATTTTTCGTCAAGTTTAAGGAAAATTTGAATTTGGATAAAAATATGGTAGGAATAAATTTAAAAGAACATCAAGTTTTTGGATATTTACCAGTGGAAAAAAAGCTGGGTATTCTTGTTGTAGATGACCACCAATTAATTTTAACTGGTACGCTTGATGTCTTAAGTAGACAGTACCCCGAAGCTGCTATCATTAAGGCTCAGACGGCAAAAGAGACACTTTTTCAACTTCAATATCATCACTTTGACCTGATTGTGATGGATTTATCAATTCCCGATCGCCAAGGGGAGACAGCAGAAATTGATACCGGAATTAAGCTATTGCAAACTTTGCTCCAAGAATATCCCCATCAGAATTTCATGGTACAAACTAGTTATGTGAAGGCGTTAATTCGGATCAAACACGAGATTGATAATCATCAAGCTGGATTTGCGATCGCAGATAAAGGATTACCCGAAGATGAAATGCTAATGCGGGTTAATTTGTCCCTTCATGGTGCAACTCACACCAAAGACATCAAAACGGGAATCGAACTCAAGCCAGAATGGTTGGAAGTGTTGCGGTTGGCTTTTGAAGAGAGTTTGACAGATAAAGCGATCGCCGAGCGAATGTATAAATCAGAAAGAGCAGTACGTACTTACTGGACGAAGATTCAGGATGTGTTGGGAGTTTATCCTGAAGACTGTAAGCAGGGTGGTAAAAATATGCGAATTCAAACTGAAATTCGTTCCCGTGATGAAGGTTTAATTGATTAATCCGGGAAAAAGTGAGATGAGATTATGTCCGTTTGCTTACTTATTAAACTCGAAGAACCCCAAAGAATCAAAGCTACGCTTTGTCTTATCAAGTGAAGCATCTGGCGCGTGGGGGTGCAATTACTGTGGAAATTATAACTAGTTATTTAGACATGATATGAACAGGAGAATCTGGAATCGCATTCGCCAAGAATTTGGATTGTGGTTACAGGCTGCACCTCCTGGAATCATGGTACTGTTTATGGTGATTTTAATACGTATAACTGGAGGAATGCAATCTTGGGAATGGATGCTTTTTGATAAAATGTTATCTCTGCGTCCAGTGGAAAAAATTGATGAACGTATAGTAATTGTAGGTATTGATGAAAAAGATATTGAATGGGTTAAGCAATATCCGATTCCAGATGAGAAGATTGCAGAGTTACTCAGCAAACTGCAAGCTTATAAACCATTAGCTATTGGGCTGGATATCTTCAAAAATGTTCCTGTTGAACCTGGTGGTAAAGAACTTGCGCAGGTGTTGCAGCAGAATAATAATATTATCGGGATTCAAAAAGTATTACCACCTGAAGAAACTTCTCCACCCCAAAATTTGCCACCTGAACGAGTTGGATTTGTCGATTTACCTAACGATCGAGATAGCAAAAATCGACGCTATTTATTATTTACAACAAATCCTAATAATCCTGAAAATATCAACGAAGATAAATATTCTTTAGCGCTGCGGTTAGTTATTAAGTACTTCCAGGCGAAAGGAATTGAATTGGAAACAGGAAAAAATGACCCGAATACAATCAGATTTCGGAGGGTTGAATTACCCCGAATCACTCATAATTTTGGCGGATACGTTAATGTTGATGATGGCGGATTGTCGATTTTGATGAACTTCCGCAATACTTCCAAGCCTTTTCATGTTGTCTCGCTACGCGACATTTTAAATGGAAAAGTAGATGCAGAATTGTTGCGCGATCGCATTGTATTAGTTGGCAACCGCAACACGAGTACTGGCGATATCTTTTATACATCTGCATTAAGAAACTTAGAATTAAACGGTCAAATTTATGGCATTGAATATCACGCTCATGCAATCAGTCAAATTCTTAGTAATGTAATCGACAGCCGCCCAATGTTGCATAGTTGGAGAGATATAGGAGAGTACGCATGGATATTTTTTTGGGGTTTTATGCCGATAATGATCGGACGGCTTACCCAATCTGTTTGGAGAAATATACTTAGTGTTGCTGTAGCTGGATTTGCTCTTTTTAGCTGCGGCTATGTGATGTTGTGTGTGTGGGGTTTATGGATTCCGGTAGCACCTGGTTTGCTGATCTTAGCTGTAAATGGGGTTGGCTTGAGTGCTTTTGCCTTTTACCAGCATGATAAATTCTTGCGATCGCAAATTAACGAACGTCAAAACACAATTCAACACACTTTTACCGTAATTCATAATGGCCCTTTGCAAACTCTTGCTTATGGATTAAAGCATCTGCGTGCTAAAGATATCCCTTACGAAGAACTGGTTGGGCAATTTGAAAAACTCGATCGCGAAATTCGTGAACTTGGCGATTTTCTCAAACTCGAAGCATTAACCACAGAAGAGAGTTTACGTTTAGGTAGCGGATTAATACTTGAATTGAAACGACCTTTGCACGATTTATTATATGAAGTTTATTCAAGTACATTAGAACGTCAAGATTTTGAACATTTTAAAACATTAAAAGTTAAAATTCGCAATTTTGAACCAATTGATGATAAGTATTTAACTATAGAACATAAACGGGGAATATGTCTGTTTTTAGAAGAAGCTCTATGTAATGTTGGTAAACATGCCCAAGGAGTCAAGCGCATTCAAGCATCCGGTGTTTATAGTGCAAATAAATACAATTTATCTGTAAAAGATAACGGTTCAGGTATTAAATCAAAACTAGAGAACAAAGGCACAAAATATTTTAAAATACTTGCTAAACAATTAGGAGGAGAGTTTCGCCGTGAATCGCTTTCTCCACGTGGGACTATATGTGAACTTCGTTGGAGACCTACAAAGGAATTTTAAGAAAGAATAAGGTGTTAGTCGCCAGAATTCTGAATTCTTAAAAAGTTTTAGATAACCATACAATCAACAGCATTTACCATGAGTCATCAACATTTCGTATTTTGGGAAAATAAGCGCAGACTTACAAGCTTGGTTGTAGGAGTAGTTTTTCTTATGACCGCAGTCCCGGCATTTGCTCAGTTTAAACCACGCGATCGCAAACCAGCCAGCGACAATACCCGTGGGGGTGGTTCGCGTGGATGTTCAGCTAGCGGCATACCACTGACACAACTTGCACCTCAGACATTTATCGGTAAAACCGCTTCCACGCGTCCAATGTTAGCTTGGTATATGTCAAGTTCCCAAAATGCGAGATTCCAACTGTATGAATTTGATTCACCCAAAACCGTTAAAAAAATTGGGCAAGTTAAAGAAATACCCACAACAGTCGGGATTAACAAACTAAAACTTCCCGTTGATTACCCCGAACTCACAGTTGGTAAAACATATTTATGGCAAATTGCAATTGACTGCAAAAACGACACGATTGTTAGACGTGCAGAATTTACCGTTATCAATCCTCAATCACTTGCTAAAAATCGATTTATGAGCATTCCAGAAAGCATAAATTATTATTCTGAAAATGAACTATGGTATGAAGCGCTGGAAGAAGCATTAAAAGCAACTGGTAATGGTAAACTGGGGCAAACTGGGGCAACTTTAGTTAAAGAACTGGCACAATCCGAAATACTGATCGGTGATGACGTAGATCAAAAAAATATTCAGCGACGAATTGAATACCTCCAGAAAATTGGCAGCGAAAGAATATAGCAGTTTTCATTTTGATGCAACACACTCTGACCTCACTCCAAACCTCTCTCCTAAAAGGCGAGAGGCTTTGAATCTTACTCCCCTTCCAGCAATAAAAGTTCCAGCAATAAAAGTTTTTCTGATCCCCTCTCCTAAGAGGCTACGGTGTACACACAAGTCTGAAGTTGTTCAATAATCTGGGTTTTACTCCACCCTAACCACTGCTTGAATTCAATGAACGACCACCCGAATTCAATAAACAACCGCCCGAATTCAATAAACAACCGCCCGAATTCAATAAACAACCGCCCGAATCAATAAACGACTACCCGAATTCAATAAACGACCACCCGAATTCAATATATTTATTGCATAAATTCTCAAAACCTCATCTGAAACCTGATTTACTAAGGTTTTAGCTTTAGTTTTACCCCACCCTAACCATCACTGCGATTAAGGAGGTAATCTTTGGGATTTAAGAAGAAATTCGATTTGTGTGTACACGGTAGCTTTTAAGAGAAGAGGGTTAGGGTGAGGTCTTTATTAAACAACTAAGAACTGCTATAGAAATAGTACGGAGAATAGAAATGGTGAAAATTTGGTCGGTTGCTGTCACAGGATGGCTGGGATGCGTAGCAGGTATTGCAGTTTCTATTAATCCTGCTTTTGCTCAGTTAACTCCCGATAACAGCCTGGGAAACGAGCGATCGCAAGTCATTCCTATTAATACAAATAATGACCGCATCGAGGGCGGTGCGACTCGTGGCACTAACCTATTCCACAGTTTTCAAGATTTTAACATCGGTGAGAGTCAAGGCGTTTCTTTCGCCAATCCACAGGGAATAACAAATATCTTTTCTCGCGTTACTGGTGGTAATTCATCGAATATTTTCGGGACATTGGGAGTATTAGGTAATGCGAATTTATTCTTGCTCAATCCCAATGGCATTTTATTTGGTAAAAATGCCAGTTTAGATGTGCAGGGTTCGTTTGTTGGCACAACTGCGAACGGAATTCAGTTTGGAAATCAGGGAGTTTTTAGTGCGACGAATCCTGAAGCAGCAGCATTATTGACGATTAATCCTTCGGCGTTGTTGTTTAATCAAATCCAAGCGAATGCAGGAATTACCAATCAATCGCAAGGAGATGCTGGTAAAAATCTGATTGCTGAAGATGTCACAGGTTTAAGAGTAGCAGATGGTAAAAGTTTGCTGCTTGTCGGTGGAAATATCAATATTGATGGTGGGAGTATTCGCACTTATGAAGGGAATATTGAGTTAGCAGGTTTGGCTGCACCAGGAAATGTGGGATTAAATATCGCAGGTGATAATATCAGTTTGGTAGTGCCTGATGGTGTAGAACGGGCAAATGTTTCTCTCAATAACGCCGCAGAAGTTAATGTTAGAGGTGCGAATGGCGGGAATATTAAAATTCATGCTCTTGATGTGAATTTAGCAGGAGAAAGTAAACTTAGAGCAGGTATAGAGACAGGTTTAGGAACACCAAATACTCAAGGGGGCAATGTTGAAATTAATGCCACAGGAACCATAAATATCACTGATGCCAGCTTTATTTCTAACATATTGCGAAAAGACGCTGTTGGTACATCAGGTGACATTAATATAAAGACAGGTTCCCTGAATTTAAGTAATGATTCATTTCTAGATGCCAGTACTTCTGGGCAAGGAAATTCTGGTAAAGTTTCCATCTTAGCTAAAGATAACATTGCGCTTACAGATAGTAGTGATATTTATAGTTCTGCGGAAGAAGGGAGTGTAGGTAATGGTGGTAGTATTAACATTCAAACAGGTTCTCTTTCTCTAGCGCAAGGTTCCCAACTCAACACTAAAACTTTCGGACAGGGAAATGCCGGTAGTATCAATATTAATGCGAGTAATGGCATAAGTTTAGATGGTTTTGTAAATACTACTTTAAGGGACGGTGAACCAGGTCGAATTTATAGCCGTATTACTAGTATCGTCAACTCAGAAGGTACAGGTAAAGCTGGAGATATTCAGATAAAAACAAGTTCTCTCCAATCAACTAATGGAGCATTTATTAGCAGTGGTACCCTTGGTAAAGGCGATGGGGGAAATATTACGATTGATGCTAATAATATTGCTTTGGATGGTGATAGTTTTATTGACAGCGAAGTATCGGCAGATGGTGTAGGTAAAGGTGGAAATATCCGGGTTAATACTGGAACACTCTCATTATTGGGTGGTTCACAAATATCTACCGCCGTTTCTGGTAAAGGTGATGCAGGTAATATCTTTATTAATGCCCGCGACACAATTCAGCTAGATGGGATAGTTGGCTATTCGATTGCTGGTATTAAAAGTTATGTGATAGCTGGAGGTGTTGGTAATGGGGGAAATATAGAAATCACAGCTGGCTTGCTGTCGTTGACAAATGGTGCAAGTATTGATACAGGTACAAATGGAATAGGTAATGCAGGTAATATCACTATTAATGCCCGTGAAGCTATTAATATAAACGGTTTTGGTAGGGTTTTTATTGAACAATTAGGAGAAAGTGAATTACCTAGCCGTATTAGTAGTGACGTTAGTTTTGATAGTGTAGGTAAAGGTGGAGATATCCGCATCAATACCAGAGAATTATTCTTAAACAACAAAGGTCAAATAAGCGCTGATACCCTTGGGTTGGGTAATGGAGGTAATATTTTTATTCAAGCCGCAGAGAAAATTTATCTCAGTGATACTAATAATAATGGCTTCACTCAAATTAGTTCTACTGTTCTTGATAAAGCCAGAGGTAATGCTGGCAATATCAACATTCAAACTAGAGACTTATCATTAGATAATGCTGCGATTAATAGTTATACTTCTGGACAGGGAAATGCTGGTAGAATCTCCATTCAAGTTCAAGATACTTTATCTTTAAATAATCAAGCATATTTTAGTAGTGCAACTTCCGGATTAGTAGGTAATGGTGGAGATATTGATATCCAAACAGGAAAGCTTTCTTTAGATAATGGCTCTTATTTCTTTGCTAGCACTTTTGGTAAAGGAAACGCTGGTAATATCTCAATCCAAGCAACAGACAAAGTTTCTCTTGCCAATAACAGTAATATAAGTAACAGCATCTCTAAAACAGGTGCAGGTAATGCCGGAAATATTAATATCTTCGCCAAGTCTTTTTCTGTAAGCGGAGAATCTGCCATTTTTAACAGTAACCTTAATGGTAAAGGTAATGCTGGCGATATCTCAATCAATACAAAAGAGAATGTTTCTTTCACAGATAGTTCTTTCCTGAATGCTAGTACATCAGGTGAAGGTAATGCCGGGAATATCAAAATTCAAGCAGGTGGTGCTGTGACATTTTCTGGACGCAGTGAAAGACTTAGTAGCGGAATATCTAGCGGCGTGTTGGAAACCGGTGTAGGTAACAGTGGTGATATTGAGATTGTAGCCCGTAGTTTAGAGCTATTTGATGGCGCTAATTTGCTTACATTATCTAATGGTAAAGGCAACGCGGGTAATGTCTTAATAACTACATTAGGTGACACAACAATCAAAGATAGTAATATAGCAACATTTATTGCCACAGATGGAAATGCTGGTAAAATTGCAATTCAAGCAGGTGGTGATGTCTCTATTTTGGGAAAAAGCACTTTGTCCTCCATTCTTTACCTAAATGCAGTAGGTAAAGGTGGAGATATTGAAATTCGGGGGCGTAATTTTTCTTTATCCGATGGTGCTGTTCTATATTCCACTACTGCTGGTCAAGGCGATGCTGGAAATGTACTAATAAATACCACTGGTGACATCTCTTTCACAAATGGTTCTAACATCAATGCTGCAACAATTGGACAGGGAAATGCAGGTAACGTCACTGTTAATGCTGGCGGTAAATTCTCTCTTCAGGGGACAACTCTCGATGGTTCTAACTTTGATACTGGCATATTTAGCATAGTCGCAATAGGTGCAGGATTCACGGGTAAAGGTGAAGGCGGCAATATTAACGTTACAGCCCGTGATTTATCTCTCAATGGTGCAGCTTTATCTGCTAGTAGCTTTGGAGATGGAATTGCCGGGAATATTAACATTAATTCCGGTACTGTAAAACTAGATAATAAAGGAATTATTGCTGCTGCAACTACCTCTGG
The DNA here is from genome assembly GCA_015206945.1 of Nostocales cyanobacterium LEGE 12452. Lineage (GTDB taxonomy): Bacteria > Cyanobacteriota > Cyanobacteriia > Cyanobacteriales > Nostocaceae > Nostoc. The sequence continues at coordinate 21,167 of JADEXV010000007.1, forward strand.
TGATGGTGGAAATATTAACTTAACTGCTACAGATTTATTACTATTGCGTCGTAACAGCAATATCACCACAACTGCGGGGTTAGCTAAATCAGGTGGCGATGGCGGTAACATCAATATAGACTCAAAATTCATCGTCGCCAGCCCTGAAGAAAACAGCGACATCAGCGCCAACGCATACACTGGTTCCGGTGGAAGAGTCCAAATCAATTCGCAAGGTATCTTCGGTATCGAAGCGCGGACAAAACCAACCGAAAAAAGCGATATTACTGCAAGTTCTGAATTAGGTGTATCAGGTATAACAAATATTAATGCACCCGATACCAGTTACATTCAAAACAGCTTTACCGGATTATCCCCAAATGTCATCAATACTAATGCACTGATCGCTAATAGTTGCATTGTTCGCAGTTCCAAACAAGGGGGTACTTTCTTTATCACAGGTTCTGGTGCTTTACGTAGTAGTCCAGGAGATGGATTAATTTCAATCTATTCGACTGGTGAAGTGCGTAATGTTGAACCAACATCGCAGACTTGGAAAAAAGGCGATGCAATAGTTGAACCACAAGGGCTTTATCGACTTGCTGATGGCCGCTTGGTACTCAGTCGAGAATGTCAGTAAAAGGGAACTCTTAATAAGAAGCTTAAAGGCCTTCTAGGAACGGCACAAGTGTCGTGTCAGCTAACGTTACCTCAAAGAGAGACAATTGTCTAAAGTTTTTTTAACTGATATCGAAAATGACCTTTAAAATCCATCCAGCACAAGATAGGCAATTTTTACCAAACAAAGGCGCAGAAGTTATGGTGAAAATTTTGCAATTTGCTCTCACAAAATGGCTGGGATGCGTGGGAGTAATTGCAGTTTCTATTCATCCTGCTTTTGCTCAGTTAACTCCCGATAACAGCTTGGGAAAAGAGCGATCGCAAGTCATTCCTCTTAATCAAAATAATGACGGTATAGTGGGCGGTGCAGCTCGTGGCACTAACCTATTTCACAGTTTTCAAGATTTTAACGTCGGTGTTGGTCGAGGTGTTTACTTCGCCAATCCCGAAGGGATAACCAATATCTTTTCTCGCGTTACTGGCGGGAACTCATCAAATATTTTTGGGAATTTGGGAGTATTGGGTAATGCAAATTTGTTTTTGCTAAATCCCAATGGCATTGTGTTTGGTAAAAATGCCCAGTTAGATATACAGGGATCATTTCTGGGGACAACAGCAAATAGTTTAGTCTTTTCCAATGGCGTAGAGTTTAGCGCTACAAATCCGCAAGCACCGCCGTTGTTGGCTATCAATGTACCAATTGGCTTGCAGTTTGGTTCTCAACCCGGAAGTATTACTAACCAAGCAGTTAATGCCTTTTATGTTGGCACTGGTAGCACCTTAGCGCTTATGGGTGGTGAAATCGCCTTGGATGGTAGTTATTTGTTTACTCAAAATGGACAACTGAAATTGGGAGCAGTCAGTGGAGATACAACCGTTGCGCTGAATGTCAATGGCTCATCGTTGGCTTTTAATTTTCCAGAAAATGTCAGACACGCACCCATTAACTTAACGAATGGAAGCTTTGCCGTTGCTAGAGGTAGAAATAGTGCAATTGAGCTATTTGGCGGAAAAATTGGGCTAAATGGTTCTATTCTTTTTGGTAACAATGGTGGCTCAGTTGTTGTTGATGCAAATCAACTTAGTTTGGATAACAACTCTTCAATTCAGAGCGGTACTTCTGGTGCAGCGAAGGGTGGTGATATTCAAATTCAAGCCAGCGATGCAGTAAATCTCGCTAACAGCAGTTTGATTATTTCCAACAGCAATGCCTCTGCTACGGGTGCGGGTGGTGATGTTAGCATCAATGCCGGAAAAATTATAATTACTGGAGATAGAAATGCCCAAAATAGTAGTGGGATCTCGGTAATTACCATTGGTGAAGGTAATGGGGGAAATCTCACCTTGAATGCAACAGAGTCTGTCAACGTCAATGGTGGCTATATCTATGTTGCATCTAGAGGTGCAGGTAATGCAGGAAACTTGACTGTGCGATCGACAGATGCTGTCAATATCACTGATAAAGGCTCTTTAGGACTCGGAAGCTTAAGTTCGGGTTCAACAGGGAACCTACGGATTGAAACAGGGACTTTGCGACTTCAAAACAATTTACTAGGGGAGGGAGTGACAGCAATTGCATTTGGTGATGGAAGTGTCGGTTCTATTTCTATTCAGGCTCGAAATGCGGTTGAAGTGACTCAAAGTAATATAGCTACAGGTATTTTTGTTACACGATTGGGAAATACAACTCAAGGAACAGCAGGGGATATCACCATTGAAACCCAGCGACTCAATCTCAAAGATGCGGGTTATATCAGTACAGATACTTCTAGCAGTGCAAATGCAGCTAACATTTTTATTAAAGCTAATGAACACGTAGAGATTAGCGGTTACTCTAGCTATGTATCAAGCAGTACATATTCTGGCTCAGGAAATGCAGGTAATGTAGCGATTGAAACGCCGCGAATCACTGTCAGTCAAGGAGGAAATATAAGCACCACATCCCTTGAAAGCAGTGGCAATGCCGGAAATATTACCATCAGCGCCAAAGATGTAGAATTGGACGGGTTTATTTTCGTACCTAAAGAACAGTTATTGGCTCCATTAAATCAAGCTGGTGCAGAAGAAATGTTGTCTGATCCTCTAAGACAAGAAATTCTGTCTCGGTTGGGGGGTATTTCTAAGATGAGTAACTTATCCTCGAATGTTCAAGGAAGTAATGCAGATGTACGGGGCGGCACAATAACTATTGACACAGAACGCTTGCGGTTGAGTAACGGTGGAAACATCTCAACCTCAGTGTTATTGGGACAGGGACAAGGGGGTAATTTGGTGGTTCGTGCCACTGATTCTATTGATATTACTGGGGTTGGTGCAGAACGATTAGATGGTTCATTTGCACCATCAGGTTTATTTGCAGAATTGCAAACTGGGGGAATTGGTTTGGGAGGCAGCATTGATGTTACAACAGGACGCTTAAACCTCAGCAATGATGGACAAATTTCTGCCTCTACATTCGCTCAAGGTAATGCGGGAAATATTGGGATTAATGCCAGTCAAATAAATTTACGTGGAAGTAGTAGTATTATCACTCAGGTTGACGATGAAGCTAAGGGGAACGCAGGCAATATCAGCATCAAAACTCAACTATTAAATGTACAAGAAGAATCGCAAATATCATCAGCAACTTTCGGAAATGGAAACGCGGGTAATTTAACAGTACAAGCTGATAACATTATCCTGACTGGTTCAGACAGTGAGTTTACAACTGGCTTACTATCATCAGTTGGGGAAGGGGGTAATGGTAAAGGTAGTGATATAGATATCACTACTAATCGCCTTAGCTTACGTGATAATGCTGAAATTCTCTCCGGCAGCATCGGTACGGGTGACGCTGGAAATATTAGAATTAAGGCTAATTTTCTGGAAATTATTGGTAAAGGTAGCGGTATTGCTTCTTTCACAAATGCAGGTAATGGTGGTGACATCAACCTCGATATCGCTGATTTATTATTTTTGCGCGATCGCGGTTTAATTTCAACCACCGCAGGTAGAAGCCAAGCTGGTGGCAATGGCGGTAATATCAATATCAACTCTAAATTTATCGTCGCCATCCCCAAAGAAAATTCCGACATTAGCGCCAATGCATATACTGGTTCCGGTGGAAGAGTCCAGATTAACTCGCAAGGGATCTTCGGTATTGAGTCGCGGACAAAACTAACCGAAAAAAGCGATATTACTGCAAGTTCGGAATTAGGCGTTTCAGGTATAACAAATATTAACGCACCCGATACCAGTTCCATTCAAAACAGCTTCAGTGGAGCATTTCCAAATGTCATCGACACTAATGCACTGATTGCTAATAGTTGCGTTTCGCGCAGTTCCAAGCAAGAGGGTACTTTCTTCATTACTGGTTCTGGTGCTTTACGTAATAGTCCGGGGAATGGATTAATTTCAATCTATTCGACTGGTGAGGTGCGTAATGTTGAACCAACATCGCAGACTTGGAAAAAAGGCGATGCGATAGTTGAACCACAAGGGCTTTATCGACTTGCTGATGGCCGCTTGGTACTCAGTCGAGAATGTCAGTGAAGCAATGTTTAGATGGGAGGGCAGTTAAAAGCCATACTTTACAGAAGTGAAGTTGTTTCAAAAAGAGAAGCGATCGCCATGACAACATTACTGATAAAATATGCAAAATGCGAGAACTTTACCCAGCGATCGAGCCTTACTTAGAAGGTAGTTTACAAGTTTCCGACCTTCATACTATCCATTTTGAAGAGTCAGGAAACCCCCAAGGTCAACCCATCGTTTTGCTGCATGGGGGCCCTGGCGGTGGATGTCCAGCTTTTTATCGGCAATATTTCCACCCAGAAAAATGGCGATTAGTCATGTTTGACCAGCGCGGTTGTGGTCGAAGTACACCCCATGCAGAATTACGAGAAAACACCACTTGGGATTTAGTCAGTGATATCGAAAAACTGCGCCAACATTTAGGTATAGAAAAGTGGGCGGTCTTCGGTGGTAGTTGGGGTAGCACTTTATCATTAGCCTACAGTCAAACCCATCCCTCTCGATGCACAGGATTAATTCTGCGTGGGATCTTCATGCTGAGACAAAAAGAGTTGCGCTGGTTCTACCAACAAGGTGCTAGCTATATTTTTCCTGATGCTTGGGAAGAATATCTCAAACCAATTCCTGTAGATGAACGTGATGATTTAATCGCAGCATATTACAAACGCTTGACCAATCCAGATTTAGAAATTCAATTAACAGCAGCACGTGCTTGGTCAATTTGGGAAGGTAGTACCAGTAGACTGTTCTTAGACCCAGAACTTATGCAAAAGTTTGGCGAGAGTGAATTTGCTTCAGCTTTTGCTCGGATTGAATGCCATTACTTTATGAATAAAGGATTTTTGGAAACAGAAGATCAATTACTCTTAAATATAGATCGCATTCGCCATATTCCGGCTGTAATTGTTCAGGGGCGCTATGATGTAGTCTGCCCAATGATATCAGCTTGGGAATTACATCGCGCTTGGCCAGAAGCCGAGTTTATAGTGGTTCCTGATGCAGGGCATTCGATGAGCGAACCAGGAATTCGTAGTGCTTTGATTGAAGCAACAGATAATATTTAATTCTGTTGAATATTTAATTTAGATGTTTGTCTGAGTCAGTTAAAGATGCAATTGTTAGTTTCCAAACATCTAAGAAATTGCAGGCTGATGGAATTGTCGGTATAAAAACTTTGATAGCTTTACTCTAGATTTAAGTAAGTGGGCGTGAATAAACAAAGTTTTGTAGTAAGGCTTGGAGTGGTTGACTGCAAAGCTTTAATTGATTTTATATTGCATAATATAGTTTGATTTATTCTGTCCACTAATTAACACCGTAATGAACAAAATTGGGATTTTACCTGGAAAAAACCTTTAAGGATTCGTTTGAGTGAATTAAACTTAACCCGCCTGATAGCTTTATTCACTTCTACCCACTGCCGTTTTCTTTTACTTGCTTCTGGATAATCTTCACTCAGCATCTCAACTGATTGTAAATACATCTTGACGCAGTAAATTTTGCCTTGTTTGCGGTACTTGTAAGTTCCTACTTCATTTGCATCTACTTGCCCAATTATCCCTGCTTCTTCCCACGCCTCTTTGGCTGCTGAAGCAGGCGGACTCATGCCATTAGGAATATCTCCTTTCGGAATCACCCAATGTTGAAAGTCACGGGTTGTAATGAGCAAGATTTCAACTTTACCATTGTTGACTCTGTAAGGAATCACCCCAGACTGTTTAAACACTTTACTGGCTTTTCGACTCATGTAATTTACATCCTGTACGTCCTAGCTTTTTTGTACAATGTTTACTTCAGAAATTCTAGAGCTGATACCGGATAAATTTGGGTTAATCTTAAGTTATGAAAAGGTTAAAAACAGATTTTTACTTATAAGAGTTAATTATTCAAAAAATTTCCAGCATCAATGTTGGCGCGGGTGATGATGGTTTTAATGCCGCAGTTACACTATTATTATCAGACTGGTTTTATCTTGAAGAGTCAGACTCCTATTCGTCAGTTGTATCCATAAAAGTTGTGGGTAATCTGGGCAGCACTGTTGTTCAACTAACTGTAATAACTGTTCCCACACTTTCGTTTGCCAATCTGTCCACTGCACACACGGCATAGGTTCCCGCTTGTTGGACGGTAGCGAAGGTTGTGCCAGCAGACAAAATTCGCTGAATTGTCCAAGTATCGCCACTCAGCCGATAAAGTGTCCAAGAACGAACTGGCTGATTATCTCCAGGCTGCCAACTCAGTTTGCGGTTATTGACTTGTAATCCAATGGGTGGAGATGGTGGTGTTGTATCCTGCCAAGGCAAAGTTGGCGGTAGCGCAGGTTTGTTATAAAGCAGACTTTGGAATTTATCAGCAATGCCCTGACTATTTTCTGTCAAAACACCGACATTAAAGAAGATATTCCCTAGTGATAACTGTGCAGCTTGGCTACGAGTAACTATCACCTGCTTTTCAATCTCATCACTCTCCCGACTCTTGTTGCTTGGTTCTGTCAGATTGTTGCCAGCGTAAACGTGTCTTTGTTTTGTGTTTACCTGTGTCCACCACTTTAACAACGCCGAATAACTTTGTTGTGGTTGGTCTGTGCGCCAGTAAAGTTGAGGAGCGATATAATCAATCCAGCCTTCTTCTAACCATTTCTTGGAGTCAGCATACAGCACGTTGTAAGCATCTAACCCAGTAATACCAGCGGGTTGTCCGGGGCGATAAATCCCAAAAGGACTGATACCAAATTTAACGTCGGGTTTGGCTGTTTTAATCCCCTGCCAAAGGCGCTGTACCATTTTGTTAACATTGTCCCGTCGCCAGTCGCCAAGGCTGAGTGTACCACCAGCTGCTTTATATGCAGCGTAGGTTTTATCATCAGGGAAAGGTTGTCCTTCAATGGGATATGGATAGAAATAATCATCTAAGTGAATGCCATCAACATCGTAGCGCTTCACTACATCGAGAATTACGTTATACGCCCTGTCCTGAACTATTTTTAGTCCTGGGTCCATCCAGCGTTGTGTTTTCCACAAATAAACACTTTCTGGATTGGTAGCTGCTATGTGGGGACGGACTGTTTTTGCTGGGTCGGTGGAAGTGCTAGCGCGGTAGGGGTTAAACCAAGCATGGAGTTCAATATTGCGCTTATGACATTCTGCGATCGCAAACGCTAAAGGATCGTAAAATGGTTCTGGTGCTTTCCCCTGAGTTCCTGTAATCCAAGCACTCCAAGGCTCTAATTGAGATTCATACAAAGCGTCTCCCTCCGGTCGCACCTGGAAAATCAGGGCATTGAAGTTTAGCGCTTGTAATTTAGTAATAATTTCGGTAAGTTCTGCTTTTTGTTGAGCAACAGAAAGTCCCGCTTTGGAAGGCCAATCACCATTCCACACAGATACTACCCATGCTCCCCGGAATTCCCGCCTATGATTTACCCTAACACTACCAATAGGTGTTGGAGTTGGTGTGGGTATTGGTGTCGGGATTGGTGTTGGTATCGGCGTGGGTGTCGGGATTGGTGTTGGAGTTGGAGTTGGAGTTGGAGTTGGTATTGGTGTCGGCGTTGGTGTTGGTATCGGCGTGGGTGTCGGTATCGGCGGCTGCACTAGGTAACTAGAGGCAATTTTTTCTGCCTGACCTAAATACAACAAAGCTTGATAAATAATCGCTGCCACATCTGCACGGGTGGCTGCGAGATTAGGATTGAGTAATTTAATATTTGGGAAACTAACCACCAATCCAGCGCTGGTGGCAATAGCTACGTGATTTCTACCATACTCAGGAATCTGAACAGAATCCTGATAAATTTGTGAGAGTTTTGAGAGCAGGTCAGGTTTTACCTTGGTAGCAATTTCTAAGCCTGCTACCAAGGAAACTAAGACTTCTACTCTAGTAATTCGGTTAGCAGAACGGAAAGTTTTATCAGGAAACCCGCTAATAAATGCTTTTTCGTAAGCTGTTTTGATGGCTGCTGCTGCCCAATAATTTGTGGCTACATCAACAAAGGGAATATACTGCCGTTTCTTGGAAACTGTGCCAAATGCGTTGGCGATAATAGCGGCAAATTCAGCACGGGTAAGTGAATTATCGGGACGATAAGTGCCATTAGGCAACCCACTGACAATACTGCGTTGGGCTAAGGCTGTAATAAATGAGCGTGCCCAATGGTTTTGAATATCCGAGAATGGAGTAGCAATAGATACCATTGTTAATTGCAGCTAGCTGGCCTAATTTTGATGTCTTAGCTAATTTAGCAATTTTGTTGGCATAGGTGTAGCCCGCCATAGGCATTGCTGCTGCAATGTCTTAGTAAACTGTCACTACTCAAGATTGGCCATTGGGCAAAACAGTGCTGAGTGCTGAGTTAAGAGTTATTCTCCCCTACTCCCTGCTCCCCTGCTTATTCTTCATTCCCTATCTACTAAGTAGCATTTGCAGCTTCATTAGTAGGATTCGAGGTAGAAGGCGCATTCAATGACAGCATTACGCGTGAAACGCCAGTGAAAATAATGCTAACACCAACTAGTGTCCCAAGAAGCCAGGGCGCATTGAAGGGCCATTGGAACCAAATCATTGCGCCTAAGACCAGCGTAATAATCCCATCACCTAGTATCCACGTCCAGTTCTTTTGTGGACGTAACCGGAATGCCAAAATTAACTCGAATGTACCTTCAGCCAGCAAAAAGCTGCCAAGCAACAGAGTTAGTGTGAGAATACCTGTAAAAGGATAAACAAACAGCATTATACCTGTTGCAATGTAGAGTCCGCTCAATAGAAGTTTCCAAATAAAACCTCCTTCGTGGCGGGTTTGAGTGGCATAAACTAGTTTTGTAAATCCGGCAAAAATCAAAATCACCGCAACCCAAGTTTCGGCGAATAAGGTGGTGAAGTTAGGCGCTGCGATCGCAATAACCCCTAAAATACTCAGGAGAACACCACTTATCAGCGATCCATTTACATCCTTCTTAATATCTCTAGAAACATCGGTTGTCATAAAAACCCTTTCCCTATTCTTAGACTAAACTCTACATTTAGGTTAGAAAATTTCTAAGTAACAAAGTATGAACCCTAAGATAGACTAATCAGTATTAAATTCATCGCGATCATGACTAAACTTCACGACTATTGAGATACTAAATCAATCATCTGATGGCAAATGCATTATCTTTAAGTAACTCTTATAAAAGTTCTGCAAGATTGCTAAGGCGTTCATAAACAGAGATGAGACGATCTCCTTCAAGTTCAACAGAAGTATTTGGATAATTCTGAATGGCTCCAAGTAGTGTAACTTCACCATTTTGTTCAATAGATGCACTTAAAGCGCTTCGCAACGCCTGCTGATCTAATTGTCCTCCGGGAGGGTGAACTACCTCACCAATTTGGTTAACTAAAATTGGCCCTGCCCAACTACCTAGTAAGCTATTTAAAAAGTCAGCATCAGCTTTTATTGGGGCTTTCAATGCCTTACGAGCTACTGCGGGGTCTTGTTGGGCTGCCTGTAAATAAGCTCTTAATGTTGGGGTAGTCTTACCAGTTTCTGTAAACTGACTTAATTCTTCAACAGATACTTGCCCCTGAAAAGTACCGTATTTTAAAACAACTTGCTCGGCAGCATTAGCATTAGTAGTTGAAAATAGAACGATAGCACCTACGCCTAAAGCTACAGTCTGAGCGAGTAACTTAGTAAATTTCTTATTATTTAATCGATTCAAAAGTTGCGAAATCTGCATTTTGTTAAATTTGATAATGGTATGGAGCAGACATAGGCAAAAAAAGCCTATGTCTTAGGATTAAACTTTCTCATTAGGCGAAGCTGCGTGAGGTAGTATAGATTGATCTTCGTCTAAGGTTGGTGCAGGTACGCCCAAATGCTTTCTTGTAGTTTCTTCAGCGAGTTTTCGGTCTTGTTCATTCTCGAACTGACTCTCATCTAACAAATGAGGATTTTTTGCTGCTTCATCTCGGCTTGGTCGATAACCATTTTTCCACCTGTACTTCCAGTCCATAATTTGAAAGGCTGATTTACTGCAATTTTATTTCCTAGTTCTTCATCGTAGGCGCTGAATGGAAAGTGATACTCCTGCTATGGGTTGAAGAGGCTCATTCAGAGGGTATAAATTTTACATTTTAGAGTAATAATACTTCCTTGGGTAAATTTTAATACTTTAATACGCAAATAACAAGTCATGAGTGGCGATCGCAAACGTAAAGTCACTCCCAACCAATATCTCTATAGATAGATATAACTAAAAAAGCTGATTTTATTATAATTACACCTTTAGGCTCACGCAATTAAAACTAAAAAGGTTAATACTGAAAAATAACTTTATCAATATTAAATCTGGTTGTAATCAAAAATTACAGACCAGACAACAAATAGAGAAAAAATTACAGACAATGACAACTTCCACAGACCGCGATCAACAGATTCAAAAACTGCATGAACTAATCAAAGATATTGATTATGGTATGTTTACCACAGTCGATGATGATGGCAGCTTGCATAGTTACCCCATGTCAAAGAGTGGTGAGATTAACTCTGATAGCATACTCTGGTTCTTTACTTATGCTGGTTCCCATAAGGTGACTGAAATTGAACACCATGAGCAAGTCAATATTAGTTTCTCTTCACCCGAACAGCAGCGATACGTTTCTATCTCAGGTACAGCACAACTTGTGAAAGACCGCAACAAGATGCGAGAGCTATGGAAGCCAGAACTTCAAACCTGGTTTCCTAAAGGACTAGACGAACCCGATATTGCTTTGCTGAAGGTGAATATTAACCAGGTTAATTATTGGGATAGTGCATCGAGTTTCAAGCCACAAACAATTAGTTTTTTGACACCATCACGTATTTAAGTAATTAATAATTCGTAATTCGTAGTTAATAATTGAATGACGAATTACTTAAGACGTGTGATTATTGGACTAAATTGCAACAGTTTCTAGCGGTATTGATTATCTGAAAGTACTGCCTTAAAATTCTGCGATCGCCTGTGGGTTTCAACCAATGCAGTCCTTGTGCAAGCGCTGTGCCCAATACGTTGCGGATCAAGGTTTTAAACTCTTCAAAACTTCTAAAGTTTGATACTGATAAAGGCAGGATAAAACATGGCTTTCTACCCCAAAGCCAAGTACAAAGATGAGACTGGGGAAATAAAATTTATGCCTTACAAACAAATTACAGACTTACCAGATGCAGTCAAAGAAAACTTACCCAAGCACGCCCAAGAAATTTTTCGGGCTGCATTTAACAGCGCTCAAGAACAATATGGTGGAGAAGAACGTGCCTTTCGAGTCGCTTGGAGTGCGGTAAAGCGCGATTACGAAAAAGGCGATGATGGGCATTGGCACAAAAAACCAGAATAGAAGTGAACTCAATACGGTTCGGTTAAGGTTTTTTGATCAAAAGTATAGATCGCAAAGATGTGCTGAGTATTGTAGAGACGGCGATTCATCGCGTCTCTTGGCTTAACCGAACAGTGTTAGAAGTGAACTAGCCACCAAAATTATCAATCATAAGACGATCGCCTCAATATAAGCGATCGCTCCATTTGTTTTCATGAAAATATGACGACTAATAAGTGTACAGCGACGAATGGCACTAAGATAACGGCAAACCCATTATATATAAGGCTTTTGGGTGTGGGGTGTCGGGTGTTGGGTGTAATGAGTCAGAAATTTATTTGTACCCCCACTCATATAAAATTTTCTTGATTTTTTCGAACCTGCAACCCTACCCCCAACACCCAGCCCAGACGAGCTTTCAGCTTTTCTTAGTGCCATTCTGTACAGCGACTTTGTATTTGTCACTGTACACCTGTGGTGAGCAAATCCACCTTTGATAGAAACAACGTTAAAAATCTTATAGCCAGTGCTTGGGATAAGTCCTCTCTTGTGCCAGATTATTAAAAACCACAGCACAAAGCACCAAAATAATAGAACCTTGTAAAGCAGGTGTTAATAGAAATTGCCAAGGAGCTTTTGTCATCATTACGACTAAGGCAACTGCTCCTGAAGGTGGGTGTAGAGTTCCAGTAAGTTGCATCATCCCAATGGCAGTAGCAACAGCCATTCCCATTGTCCAAGGTGACGAACCGAAAAGATGTAAAATAATTAGGCTGACTAAGGCAGCTACGAGATTACCACCAATCACATTACGGGGTTGAGCCAAAGGGCTGTCTGGTACACCAAATATCAATACACTAGTAGCACCAAACGGAGCCATAAGCAGAGGAGAATGTGTTTTCACAGATAGGTAAGCCGTTGCTGCGATTGCTAAGAAACTACCAAGCCAACTCCAAAAAATATGTCTGTGATGAGGTTTATCTATAGGACATGTTAGAGGACATGACCGCCAGGTTCCACTTATCTTAAACCAGTAATTATTCAATTTCAAGTGAAGATTTTTGTAATTAAATAATCTTAAATAAGCAGAATTAGTTCGCTTTTTTGGTAAATTCCCTTTCATAAACTCCACAATAATAAATAAGCATCAACTTAGAAAATATGAGTTATGACATTATGCTGTAACTAGTTATCAGTACCGAAATAAACAAACATATCTATCTCAAGTTTATTAGCAAAAATAGTATCTTAAATCGGTTTATAAACTAAAGATAACAATGCACACAGTAGTACCTTTCCAGATTGTAGATAAGGCATCGACTAGATTATTTATTCAAGACATTAAGAGCAACATTTACATAGACCTATTAACGCTAAATTAACAAGTCCAATAGAATATTGCTTAATGTCATGATTCTATAACATTCTACCATTAAAGGATCTTGGAAATTTTTCAATAAAGTGTATATTACGTAGAAAAAAAAACTATATCACCTATAATAATTACTTATAATTTGTCTGGATTCGTCCCATATTGAAGATATCGTTACTAACTTCAAGGTGCTAAAGCAGAGTTGATAATATATCCTTGCCGTTGGTGAATTGAATGAATTCTTGGCCAAAGGCAATAAAACACATACGCAACGAGACGATCGCGTACATCATACTCTCACTTGGAAACTGCGGCATTCGACCGTTCATTGGCAATTCTTCTTTCCTTTGCTGATAATAGTTTTAGAGCTAATTATCCAAGAGGTTGATTGTGGTCTTTGCTCAAACCAGTCCCCCAGATGTAATAACAACTCACCTGACGTTAGACGAGTATCGGGCTGTAGAAGAAACCAACCCAGAACGCCATGAATACTGCAATGGAGAGATTATTTTTATTTAAAATCGTAGTGTTTTTAAACGCAAAGTGTTTTGGAAGCAATGTTGTATTTAGGAAGTATCAGATGTCACACAAACAATTGATTTATTGCTGGCAAAAATGGTTACTTCCCATCTTGATGCCTGCCACTGTGCAAATAGTGGTTCTAACATTAGGGGTGTTAAGCATCTTGGGAAGCACTGCTCCGATGAGTCATGCTCAAACTGTTTTTAGCAGTAGTCACATCCAGGAGCAACAGACACCATCAAAATCAACAGTGCTAAATGCCACTGTATATCACAGTCCAGATTGTAACTGTTGTGGCGGGTGGATTGAGCACTTAAAGACACAGGGTTTTAAAATTACAGATTTTTCTACACCTGACATCGAAACAGTCAAACAAAAGTACAACGTGCCGGATAACTTGTCATCTTGCCACACAGCAATTGTTAATGGATATGTTATCGAAGGACACGTCCCCGCAGACGACATCAAACGTCTGCTTCAAGAAAAGCCAAATGTTGTTGGTTTATCTGTTCCTCAAATGCCGGTAGGCACTCCTGGGATGGAAATGGGGGATCGAAAAGATCCGTTTTCTGTGCTTTCTTTTGATCGCAATAACTCAATTGCAGTTTTCAATCAGTATCGCGGTGAGTCCTGAGTGAATTAAAAAGGGCTTTTAACTCGGAACTCAGCACTTTTTATTTAGAATCAGTTTTGATCAACTGCGACAAATGACTTAACCATCTTTTAAACCAGAAAGTAGATGTTGCGCTTGCAACATTTTGAGAAAGAAACTCAATGGCATGGTTACAATCTTGCAGGTTGGCATCGAGTCCCATTGCATGATAAATTTCACGAGCGTTGCAAAAGGCATCCATCGCTTCTGATTCTCGATTGATTTTTTCTAATACCAAACCCAAATTAAACCAAGCGTTTGCTTCCCCATTTGGATCATTAAGATCCCTTCTGATCTCTAATGAATGCTGATAAAACTCAAACGCCCTTTGGTATTTTCCTAAAGCCTTATAAGCACCGCCCAATCCACTCAAGGCCATGCTTTGACCATTGCGATCGCTGATGAACTTTGCCAGCCCTAACCATTGTTGGTAAAACTCAATTGCTAGTTGGTAAGATCCCAATGATTCATAAGTATTGCCCAAACTTCCCAGGCAAATGCCTTCCCCAGTCCAGTCGCCTGTTTTCTTCGTTATACCCAACCATTGCTGGTAAAATTCTATCGCTTGCTCATACTTACCCAAGTATTCATAAGTATTACCTAAACTTCCTAAGCAAATACCTTCCCCAGTGCGATCGCCTATTTTCCTGGTAATACTCAACCACTGGTGATAAAATTCAATCGCTCGCTGGTATTTTCCCAGTGATTGGTAAGCGTTACCTAACCCAGATAAAGATTTGGCTTCTTCTAAGCGATCGCCTATTTCTTTCGCTATATCTAACCACTGCTGATAAAACTCAATTGCTAGGTGGTACTCACCTAGTGAATGGTAAGCATTGCCCAAACTTGCCAAAGAAGCAACTTCTCCATTGCGATCGCCTGTTTCTCTGGCTTTTTCTAAGCACTGCTCTTCAAACTCAATGGACTCAATATTATTTAGGCCCCCGGATCGTATTACTTCTGTCATTCTCTATAGAAAAGGAAATTTTTGATCGATAAGCTGTCGATTATACAATTTTCTATGGCTTTAGCACAGGATAAATACAACTTATGTCAAAATTTAGAAATTATTCTTCAATATCAAGCTTTCTTATATACTTTTAATACACTGCGATCGCTATGTACCAAAGGCTTTTATTTATCCTTAGTAACAAGCATACAAATATACCATACTGAAAAACTTAGCTTTCTCAAAAGATATAAGAAAAACCAAATTAATCAGCAGCTGCATAATCTGGCAACACGTTGAGTTCTAAATTAACAGCACTTAGATAATTTTGATCGTTTAAAACTTGTGATGGTAATTTATCTGCATTCACAGCAGCTTTAACCAAATCTTTCGCAGCAATATTTCTATTTAGAGTTTTAAGTACTAGCGCTTCTCCGCTAGGAATACCATGTTGTTGCAGACCTCCTTGATAAGCAAAAGTGACTAGATTTAAAGGCTGGAGGTAGTTCGCAGAAGTCGAATTAGTGGATAAATTGTTAGAGTTAAAAACTATTGTTTCGCTGTTGTTGGTAGTAGCTGTTTGAGCGCCAGCAATTTCGGGTACAAGTGTAATAGAAGCCAAAATAAGTGCAGAATTTATTAAGGTAGCAAGTTTCATAAGTTATATTTAGGTAAAATGCGATTGGTGTTCTTTAGTAATAGAGTCCTCTTTATTATTAATCTCAACTTCCTTCAGTCAGGTCATCTGATCGGTTGATCTATGACTCACCCAAAAGGGTGAGCTAATTGAGTGATACAAACAGCAATAGATACTCAGTTGAGTCTAGACACAACAAAGATTGGTTGAAATTTTCAAGTACTTAACTGAGGAAAGTTGAACATTTATGCAATTTTTTAGTTCGTCTGTTGAATTCCCCTCAAAAAGCAGAGATTTCTGCGGCAGGTGACTCAAATACGCCCATTCACCCAAGCCTAATCAAGAGTATTTCCGCAGATTTCAGAGAAAAACACTGCGTGCTGCTTTGCTAAAGCGTCTCTACGCACCTAAAATTCTC
This sequence comes from Nostocales cyanobacterium LEGE 12452, assembly GCA_015206945.1. GTDB lineage: Bacteria > Cyanobacteriota > Cyanobacteriia > Cyanobacteriales > Nostocaceae > Nostoc. The sequence goes on from JADEXV010000007.1 coordinate 37,165, forward strand.
TCTTAGGAGAAAAACTTGACACCTAAGTAATTTTTTAGTATAAATGTACTATAGAGCGTTTGATATTGCATAAAACTTTACCACTCCCGACTACGCTAATAGGAGAGTACAAAATAAATGAAGCTATCGAAGGTAGACTTGAGCAGTTTAGTAGCGATCGCTCACTCTGATGGATATTTGCAGTTGTTGCTCGATCGAGGCAACGAACTAGAGTTTTTGGAAATTCCGGCACCGATACAAGCTTATGAAGGATTGCAAGAACTGAACGAAGCGATCGCCGAAACGACTGCATTACCCTTTGAAGAAGAACCAATTGTCATGCTACCAGTTGTCTCATCAATGGCTATGGCTGTAGGCTACGATCGCAATGAACAGATTTTGCAAGTTGAGTTTCAAAGTGGAGCGGTTTATCAGTACTTAGGCGTAGATGAGGATACTTGGGAAGATTTACATTCCTCAGACTCAATTGGCAGCTTTTTCAATCAAGAGATTAAAGGTAGATATGACTGCGATCGTCTAGATGGTGCAGATTAATGACTAATACTTGATACAGTAATCTTTCTATCCGTCGAACTCACGTTAATCTTGCTCTAATTCAATGTCCTCATCTGCGATCGCTCTCAAAGGTGTGATTACTCCAAAAAAACTTTGGCTTTCTACGTATTTCCTACATAACCTCAAGTTTTGGGATAGGTAATACCTATGGTGAGCTACACTAACGCACTTCATAAAGCGATCGCAATTTGAGAATATCTTGCCATTCGAGATCGGTGAATGGTTGGGTAACTAGTTCTATACCAAAGTACTGTTTTGCTGTCTCTGTCAGTGTATCCACAATCTTTGCAATCCAGCCATCTTCTTCCTGTGTATTGCAAAGTGAGGTATTCCATGGAGCCGATTGCTCAAAGATTTCCTGAAATAAAGCTTTGTCTGTAGATAAAATCATTGAGCCGTGTTGAAGAATGGTATTTCTTCCCTTGCGTTGGGCACTACCAATAAATTTACTTCCATCGGCAGTAACTAAGTCAGCTGCTGTGGCTGTGTTGAAGCAACTGGGATTATGAATGTAACCCCGTCCAGCAGAACCATAATTTAACTCAATACCCAAGGTTTGCCAGCCTTGGATTAAAAAGTTACAAATTTTTTCATAAGTACCCCAGCTTTTTCCAGTACTTGCTGAGGTAATCAGGGTGTAGCTTAAGTCTCCTTGGTGCAGAACAGCTCTACCTCCCGTTGGGCGACGAACTAGATCGAGCGCCTTTCCCTGGTAAGTCAGATTATGCCACTCGGCAGGCCATTGTTTTTGCAGATGTCCCAAGGAAAGCGCGTGTGGATACCAGGTATAAAAACGCAGTGTGGGCGGGTGCTGATCCTTTTCATATTGGTTGAACAACCAAGCATCGATCGCCATTTGCACTCCCCCTGATGTCTGAAGCATTGGGATGAAACGCCAGGTGGATGGTGATTCGGTTGCTAGTTGTCTCATCTGTTTCAGGCTATAGAAAGAAAATCAAATAATTGATGCGCCATTTCTAATTTAGAACAAGGTGCAATTTCTACCTGATTTCCTTGACTATCTAAAAATATCGCTTGATTATTATCGCTACCAAAACCACTATCAGGTTGATCGATGGGATTGGCAACAATGACATCAAGTTTTTTATTCTGTAATTTCTCTAATGCAGGTTTGACAATATCCCCAGTTTGTGCAGCAAAACCAATTAATATTTGATGCGGCTGTTTGTGTTGTGCTAACTGGGCAACTATATCCGGTACTGGCTCCAGAGGTAAGGCTTGGGGGAGCGATCGCTTGGGCAATTTCTCTGTACTATAATCTCGTGGCTTCACATCGGCCACGGCTGCTGACATGACAATGATATCAGCGTTGGGTAAAGATTCCACCATGACGTGCTGCATTTCGTCTGCACTAACAACAGGAATCGCTTGTACTCCTAATGGTACATCCCAATTAGCTGGGCCATGTACCAAGGTGACATTTGCTCCTCGGTGAAATGCGGCTTGCGCTAAAGCTAATCCCATTTTACCTGTGGAAGGATTACCAATAAACCTCACTGGATCGAAAAACTCTCGCGTTCCGCCAGCACTAATTAAGACTCGTTTACCTACTAAATCTCGTTTCCCTTGAGTCTGTAACAACGATTGGATGTGAGCGAATATTTCTGGAGGTTCTGCTAATCTACCAGCACCGATGCGATCGCACGCTAATAACCCTGATGCTGTATTCATCCCATGATATCGGCTATCTATCAATAACTGTTGCCAATTCCGTTGCACCACTTGTTGTTCCCACATATCAGTATTCATTGCGGGTGCTAACAGCACGGGACAAGTAGAAGCCAGCACGGTATTTGTGAGTAAATTATCAGCCATCCCGTAGGCTAACTTGGCTAATGTATTAGCTGTCAAAGGAGCAATTACCATAATATCTGCCCATTCACCCAACTCAATATGCAAGGGACGAGAGTGAGTTGGTTGCCAGAAATCATCATCTGTGTAGGCGGGATGACGAGATAGGGTTGATAAAGTCAGAGGCGTGATAAATTTTTGCGCCGAACGGGTGAGGATAACTCGAACCTCTACCCCAGTTTTAAACAGCGTCGAAACCAATTCACAGATTTTGTAGGCGGCGATACCGCCACCTACAGCAATGAGAACCCTGTTCAATTTTGGATTAGTCATGGTAAAAAGTTAGGAGTGAGTCGTTCAAAAATTAGTACTAAATAGTTATAAATTCTAATTCTTAACTCCTAACTCCTAACTCTCAACTAAGCTTCATCATAGGGTTCCAAGTCTAAGAGGTAGATATAGGGTTCAACTAACTCTGGACGCTGAAATGCGATCGCTCGCAATAGATGCCAATCGTTTAAACCCTCAAAAGCATTACTATAATTATCCAGTTCCAGACGTGTAGCTAGTTCTTCTACTTCTACTGCACTCATGGCAGCAATTTCTTTTTGGGAAATGCTTAAAGTTGTCATAATACTTGCCCCTCCCTTATGCAGCACTCGCCTTCAGCATGGGTTAAGTTGCGCTGAACGCAGCCACCCAATATATATTACTCATTAGAAGTCATTAAGTTCGTGAAAATTGTCAGAATTTGTACCAGAATTTATAAAAAATTCGTAATCCTGACTAAGCAATTGTATTTACAACGAAATTTCGTAGCACCTCTAACGTTTTTGGATCTATTTCATGCCCCATATCAAATTCGTGGTATTCTACTGCCACTTCTAGAGACTTTAGAGCTTCTCGTGCCTTCAAAGCAGCTTTCAGGGGCACAACTTCATCATATCTACCGTGAGTGATTAAAGTCGGCGGAATCCCACTATTAGCTGCCGTTAGCGCCTCGGGATGTAAATACCCGCTCATGACAACTAAACCTGCTAAGGGTAATTTTGAGCCGACATCTAAAGTCATTGCTCCCCCTTGAGAAAATCCACTCAAAATGGTACGTGACAAAGGTATGCCTGTGGTACTTTCTAAAGATTCCAAGAAATCTGTTAACAGTTGCCGACTTTCTGCCAACCCTTGATACATATTTTCTACCCGCAGGTCATACCATGCCCTCCCTATAGGGGAATAGGGATAAGGATAAGGTGCATTGGGCAATACAAATTGGTAATCGGGTAAGTTGAGCAATGGTAACAAAGATGCTACATCCTCAGCATTAGCACCCCAACCATGCAAAGTGACAATTAAGCCTGCTGGGGGTTGAGAAGTTGCTGTAGGAACGGTAATAGCTTGTAAAGACAGAGGTTTACTCCTAAAATTCTACTTTTATACATAGATCCTATCTCTTCGAGCAGAGTTAGTATTTAATGGCATTTACTAATTGCCTAAAGAATGCTACTTCGTCATGGTGATCCCAACTAATATAAAAGCTAGACGATAATTTTTTATGACAATCTTTTTACCAATTTTTATACGAAAATAATTCCTATCTGAATATAGTTTGGGTTCTAGTGGAGAAAGATGATGAAGCGCCGCAAATTTGTCTATATAGTAGGACTAGCAGTTGCTAGTGGGGGATTAGCGATCGCTTGTAATCCTAATCAAACTCCCACCGATACTGCCCAATCGCCATCAGGACAAGCTACACCAGCTACGTCTGCTAGCGGTACATTAGAAAAAGAGCTAGTAGTCTACTCAGGGCGCAACGAAAAACTCATTGGCGAGCTGATCAAACAATTTGAGCAACAAACCAATGCTAAGGTAAAAGTCCGCTACGGCGATACTGCTGAGTTAGCATCAGCAATTTTGGAAGAAGGAACAAACAGTCCCGCAGATGTCTTCTTTGCCCAAGATGCTAGCGCCCTCGGTGCTATTCAAAAAGCAAATAGAGCAGTACAGTTACCAACATCCCTGCTCAATCAGGTAGATAGTACCTACCGTTCACCAGAGGGGAAATGGCTAGGTATTTCGGGAAGACTACGTACAGTAGATTACAACACTAAATTAGTAAAAGCAGGGGAATTACCATCCTCAATTTTTGGCTTTACTGAACCGAAGTGGAAAGGTAAAATTGGCTGGGCACCTACAAATGGTTCCTTTCAATCCTTTGTCACAGCCTTACGAGTTGCAGAAGGAGAAGACAAAGCAAGGCAATGGTTAGAAGGTATTAAAGCTAACAGCCCTAAAGTTTATCCTAATAATAGTGCGATCGTAGAAGCCTTATCTCGCGGCGAAATTGCTGTGGGATTTGTCAATCATTATTATCTAGAACGAGTTAAGCAAGATAATCCTCAAGTTCCTGTGGAGCATCATTTTACCGATGATGTGGGTTCCTTGGTAAATGTCGCAGGCGTAGCAATTCTTAACAGCGCCAAACATCCCAATATTGCTCAAAAGTTTGTCGAATTTATGCTGAATGAAAATGCCCAAAACTACTTTGCTACTCAAACCTATGAGTATCCTCTAACTTCGGCTGTTGCACCCAAAGGTAAACTAAAATCTCTCCAAGAAATTAAAAAACAAGCTCAAAAAATTGATTTGAGTAATCTTAACGATTTAGAGGCAACACTCAAGCTCATGCAGCAAGTACAAGTCATATAACTTGCAATGGACTGGAATGCATCTGCCAGAAGAAATAAAAATCTAAACTTTATGATAAATCTTGTTGCTTACCAGTACAGGTTAATGGTAAAGGTTGAGAATACCAAGATTATTGCAAAAACTTCCTGGTAAGTATTAAGGTGGAGGATTGGAGATTGAAAACTTTACCATTGCTGAAAGTTTCAGCATTAGCTCTAGCTGTAACGCTCGGTTGGGGAATTGGGGTAGCTGTAGATGCCCAAACGAAAACCCTGGTGATTTATTCTGGCAGAGATCAAAAACTAATTGGCCCCTTAATTGAAAAAGCAAAAAAAGATTTAAATAAGGATATTCAAGTACGTTATGGCGATACTGCTGAGTTAGCGATCGCACTTTTGGAAGAAGGCAAAAATAGCCGTGCAGACTTGTTTTTTGCTCAAGATGCTGGTGCTTTAGGCACTTTGGAGAAAAAACAGGTAACGCTGCCGATTGCCTCTAAACTGCTGAATAAGGTTGATTCTCGCTTCCGTTCTGCAAAAGGGCATTGGCTAGGAATTTCCGGTCGTGCCCGTGTCATAGACTACAATACTAAGTTAGTTAAACAAGGGGAACTACCGACATCAATTTCGCAGTTAACAGAACCGAAATGGCGCGGGAAAGTCGGTTGGGCACCGACAAACGGTTCATTTCATTCATTTATCACCGCAATGCGAGTCTTAGAAGGGGATGAAAAGACTCTCCAATGGCTCAAAGCTATGAAAGCGAATGGTGCCAAAGATTACAGTAAAAATTCTGCGATCGTCGAAGCTTTAGGGCGGGGAGAAGTTCATCTCGGTTTAGTGAATAACTACTACTTGTATAACTTCAAGAAAAATGATGCAAACTTTCCTGTTGCCCACCACTACACAAGCAAAGATGCAGGATCAATGATTAATGTGGCAGGAGTAGCAATTACGAAAACCACCGATCAAAAAGCTGATGTAGAAGCTTTAATTGATTACCTGCTCAAACAGAGTTCACAAAATTACTTTGCTCAACAAACAAATGAATATCCTTTAGTCAAAGGAATTCCAGCACCATCAAAACAAATACCAATCAGTAAGCTCAATCCACCTAATGTTAGTCTGACAGATTTAGATGATTTACCAGGAACTTTGAATTTACTACAACAGGCAGGAGTTTTGTAGCAGTTGAAAGCGGTTCGCCCTCCATTATTTATCACATTAGCAGCAACAGTAGTGGCAGTTGCGATCGCTCTGCCATTGCTATACTTAATAATTCGCACCGCAGGTATTGGCGGGGAAGAGTTATGGGGATTGATTTCTCGTCCCCGCAATATCAATATTTATTTCAACAGTGCAGCGATGGCGGCAACAGTGACGTTATTTTCTACCCTAATCGCCGTACCATTGGCATTTTTAACTGTGCGCACAGACTTACCAGGAAGAGGTTTTTGGTTAGTGGCGACAACATTACCCTTGGCGGTTCCTAGCTATGTAGGTAGTTTTGCACTGATTGCGGCTTTAGCACCACGGGGTAGTTTTTTGCAGTTGTTGCTTCAACCCTTAGGAGTAGAAGAATTACCTTCAATTTATGGTTTTCCTGGGACAGTTTTGGCAATCACTTTGTTTACCTATCCCTATATGCTGCTAACTGTGCGTTCTGGATTACAAGGGATTGATCCATCTTTAGAAGAAGCATCTCGTAGTTTGGGTTATGGCAGCAGAGAAACCTTTTTCAAAGTAACTTTACCACAGTTGAAACCATCAATAATTGCAGGGGGATTATTAGTAGCTTTGTATGCTTTGCGCGACTTTGGTACACCATCGCTGATGCGATTTGATGCTTTTACACGGGCAATTTTTTTGCAATATAAAGCTAGTTTTAATCGGAACTCAGCCGCAGCTTTATCTTTGATGTTGGTAACATTGGTGCTGCTGATTTTGTGGTTAGAATATCGAATGCGATCGCGTGCAGCTTATTATAGTCGTGGTTCCGCGTCTTTACGTCCACCAAAAATTGTCAAGTTGGGAATTTGGAAATGGCCAGCTTTCGGCTTTTGTCTGCTAATCACTAGCTTTGGTGTAGTTTTACCAGTAGGTATCACCCTATTTTGGCTGATTCGCGGACTTAACGGTGGCTATACTTTCCCCAATTTATTCCCCACCATTCTCAACTCCATTGGTGCGGCTGGATTAGCGGCTTTAGCTACCACCATCTTCGCCTTACCAGTAGCAATTTTAGCAGTCAGATTTCCAAGTAAAATCACCACCATAATTGAACGCTGTTCTTACATCGGTTTTGGAGTTCCAGGAATTGTTGTTGCCTTATCTTTAGTATTTTTTGGTGCCAACTATTTGCCAGCACTGTACCAAACTCTCCCGATGCTAATATTTGCATATTTAGTTTTATTTTTACCGCAATCAGTAGGAACAGTCCGCAGTTCGCTTTTGCAAGTCAATCCCCAGCTAGAAGAATCAGCGCGTAGTTTGGGTAGGAATGCTTGGCAAACTTTAAGAGAAGTTACCCTACCTCTGGTACAACCGGGTGTGTTGAGTGGTGCCGTACTGGTGTTTCTGACAGCAATTAAAGAACTACCTGCCACAATGCTATTAGCACCCATCGGCTTTAGTACTTTAGCAATGCAAATTTGGCAAGCTACAGAAAATGTAGATTTTGCCGATGCGGCAGCGGCTTCATTAGCGATGCTTTTGGTTTCTATGGGTTCAACTTTATTGGTGCTATCTCAAGAGAACGTCAAAAAAGAGAAAATAATTAGTAAAGCCCAAGTGCAAACAAAGTTCTAACTACTTCTTTGTTATCTACGTTATGCAACAAGCAATTCTCGACTTACAAAATGTCACCAAGCAGTTTGCAGAAAGTGCCTTTCCTGCTGTAGATAACGTATCTTTGACGTTGCAACAAGGAGATATATTGGGATTGCTTGGCCCATCTGGTTGTGGTAAAACGACGCTGTTGCGAATGATTGCTGGTTTTGAGCGATCGCAAGCAGGAGAAATTAAACTTGGTAAACAGATAGTTTGTAATAGTTCTACTTGCATTCCAGCCGAACAGCGCGACATCGGCGTTGTTTTTCAAGATTATGCCCTGTTTCCCCATCTAAATGTGGTAGAAAATGTGGCTTTTGGGTTGAAACATTTCAGTAAACAGCAAATACAAAAACGCATAGCTGAAGTCATTAATTTGGTAAGACTCGAAGGCTTAGAAAAACGTTACCCCTACGAACTCTCAGGTGGACAGCAGCAGCGGGTTGCACTCGCCCGTGCTTTAGCACCCCAACCCCAACTCATGCTTTTAGATGAACCTTTGAGCAATCTTGATATTCAAGTTAGGTTGCGCTTGCGAGAAGAAGTGCGCGACATTCTCAAAGCGGCGGGTACTTCAGCAATTTTTGTTACCCACGATCAAGAAGAAGCATTAGCTATTTCAGATATAGTGGGTGTGATGCGCCAAGGACATTTAGAACAATTAGGCACACCAGAAGAAATTTATACTCATCCAGCATCAAGATTCGTCGCCGAATTTGTCACTCAGGCTAATTTCCTTCCCGCCCGTCGTCAAGGTAATCTATGGGAAACAGAAATTGGCAGTTTTGAGTTAACAGCGAATCACACCGAAGATAATGGTGAAATCATGATCCGCCAAGAAGATTTTATCTTAAAGCCTAATACTGATGCTTCTGTAGTTGTCCGCACCCGACGGTTTTTAGGACGTGAGTATCAATATTGTTTACAAACTCCCTCTGGTAAAGAACTCCATGCCAGGACGCTGAAAGATACGGCGTTACCTGTGGGTACAAGGGTGGAATTATCCATAGCCAGTGAGACTGTAAAGGTTTTTCCACAATAGACTACTCAATCAAAATATTAAGTATGCATAGACATAACCCGTCGTATACATTGCTAAGTAATTCCTGAGCGTATATTAACTATTTGTTCTCTGCTTCATCTTCAAGCAAGATGGTATTGAGAAGATTCAATTCACTGGATGCCATAAAGTAGCGATCGCTAAAAACCGTTTCTAATTGTGTATAAATTCGTCGACCTGCTACAGCTACCCAAGGAAATTCTCGATACTGCGCCACCACAGGTATAATCAAGCCTTGAGGGTTTAGGGAGCGTCCTAAAGCATTTCTCCAAATTAGGGGGTCTTCTAATTCCTGTTGGCGAATGTTGTCTTCTGAGTGTTCATTCCAGAAATGCGGATAGTCTAGAGGTAAGCCAACAACTATGTTTTTAGTTCTTAACGCTTGAAGTGTTGAATATTCAAGAACAGATTCTTCCTGTTTCCGAATCAATAGCCTATGGAGTTCCTTCGCTGGACGTTTGAGCTTTGGTGGAAACTTGTTATCTTCGTAAATTCTTTGTAGTAGTGCTAAAAGATTACTGCTATTTTGTTGAATATAAGATTTCCATCCTTCAAAGCTAAATCTTTCCTCAGTTTGGCGATCGCTCCAATCTTCTATCCAGAAAGGGCCAATACAAGTTAATCCATCTGGTATTTGTAATTCGTGGTTATCTAAAGATGGCAATAACCGACTCGACATCCTAGAAACAGTTTTCACCAATGCTTCCAGGGTTTGGTAATTCGCATACGATTTAGCATTCCGATCTGATGCTTGTCCTGTCAAATTCAAGTGCTTAAAAATTTGTTCTGTTAATTTGGCTGCTTTGATCGCAATAGCTTTTGCTTCTTGAGAGTGATGATCGCGGATAAAAACTTTGGTTTCATGGAGGAAATCCAAAACCTCATCAGACATTAATCTTAATAATTCCTCATCTCCAATTAAACCCACTGGAACAAATGCAATTCGCTTGTACTTGAGTCCAGCATCTCCTTTAATACGAGTGTGAATTGTAGAGCGCAGCATTACTAGCAAAGTCAATAAATCGCTTGACTGACGCAACCATAATCGTTCGCGGTCAATATCTTCTCCTTCAATGATGAAATCATTGATTAGCATGACTAACCGTCTATCTTTGTAATCTCCAGAAACTTGCATTCCGGTTTCTGGATCTGTATACATTCCTCGACCCCGGTAAATTAATTGCGCGACTTCCATTAAAGCGGCTTCAATATTAAATCGGGGAATTACTGCAATAATGCAATCTGTTTTTGGGAAAGAAACACCTCTTGCTCCTGAAGAAGTCATCAAGAAAACTCGGATTTGATCGCGTCGTGGTTCTTTTACTAATTCCAATCGCTTATTAGCTGGTACGCTTTGATCCAAAACTGCTACCTGTCCCTTATTTACCAGAGCATCTTTACCACTGGTCAATTTCTCCTGCAAGTGACGTAAGAAAGCTTTGTCCTGAGCAAAGAAAATTAGCTGCTCCGCTCCCTGTTGCAACCCGCGTTCGATTTCCAAGTAGGCATTCATTAGCAACTGATCTTCTAATTGCTCTCGAATGGCTTGTCGAATTGTCTGTTTTGTTCCATCACTAGTTAATCCTGGTATAACGGGAGACAGCCTAATACTATAGTCAATATCGAGTTTTTTAGCGGGGTAACTATTTGTCATCACATGGAGCGTTGGGTGCTTTCTGGGGCCTACTTTGGTATAAGTGCCTGTCACCCGAAATGGTGCTTCACCTTGACTTTGACTAATTAGCACCTTGTCAGGGGCGCGATCGCCTGAACTTAAAAAACTATTCAACACAACCTCATTGCTCAGTGAGGCATCGGCAACAATCAGAACAATTCTAAACGGAGACGGTGTTGTTTCAAACGGATCAAGAAACTGCTGGTGCAACCATTCTGCTAACTTATGGACAAAGGGCGCTCCTGCACCATCGCCCGCCAGTTCATCTACCATGACGATAATAGTGGGAATTCTGGCGGCAAATGCTAAACGTTCATTTCTTCCTGGCTTGGTATTAGCTGGCTTTGAAAACAATTTGCTGAGGGCATCAACTGTAGTTGATTCATTAAGCGTTCGATAACCTTGAATGGCAGCAGTCATAACTAAGCGATTAACTCGCGGATTAGCTTCTAGCAATTTTCGAGCAGAGGTTGCTAAGGTACGTAATACGCCAGGGCGATGGGGAGATTCTACGCTATCTTCCCGTTCGTTGAGAGAACGTTTAGACCGAGTAGAGGCGACTACGTTGCAATCAATCTCCTGTTCTTGTTCTGGAGTGAGGAAAAGAATACTGCAATCAGGATGGTTGAGGCTTTCAAAGCCATCGACAACAACAGCACTATCAACACGGCGAGGTTGAGAGCCATTTTGTTTAACTTGTTGCTCGTACCACTTAGGAGCTGAAACAATTAAATTGGCATTACTTGTGAGGGTCAATATCCCAGTAGTATTACCGTTGTTTCTGGCAATTTTGTCAGTAACATCCCGATTAATTACCACTCGTGGACTTAAATAAAGAAACAAAAAGCCCTGAGAACGTTGCTGAAGAAATTGCATCACAGCAGTCGTTTTACCAATCCCAGGATTTCCTTCCAAAGCGATGACATTGATTCTACCTAGTTGAGCAGCATTCAGCCCTGCGATAACTGCTGCTTGGTGAACTTGTCGCAAAGGAATTTTTTCGTTGTGTGGATTTACCTGATTCAGAGCTTGTTCGATTTGTGATTGAGGATTTTCGCCAAAAAAGTCAAATAATGCTTCGTTTTCCTCAACAGCAGCGATCGCATCAACCTTACTCACTTCATCCATTGGGTTGTAAAATCCTTTCACATTCTCCTGAAATAGAAAGTGAAGATGTCCTCCTGGAGTTGGGTTTTCAGCAAGACGCTTTGCTTGTGTTTTGAAATCAGAGGGTAGCGATCGCACTAGCTTATTGAACACCAAACGAATCTCTGTTTCAAGTTCATCGGGTGCATCATCGCTTAGTTTGCGAGCTTGGCGATATGATTCTCCTAATGATTTCATCAGCTTGGCTCTGGGATCTGGTTCTGGTTCCACACCCAGAAAGTGAGCAGCAAGACTTTCAAGACCATTAGATGTTACAGCGATCGCTCTACCACTACAACTTCCTTTTAAGCGCTGATACGAGTACAACAAACGAATCAAGCGATCGGTGTAAGATGATCCCTGACAGAGCTTGAATAATGGTTTATCTTTACCACTAAATGCTGATAGATGACTTTCCAGCTTTGATGAAGGCAAAAACTCTTCACCCTCAACCTCTGCACAAACTCTAGAGAAGACCCCTCGTGATTGGATGTAACGGTAATAACGATTCATTTCCTCTCGGTGGGAGGCTTCGGTTCTAAAATCTGCTAGTTTAATCGGTGCGTTATAAGAAAATTCCAGACAAAGAATTAAGTTCTCAATTTTTTTGCGCTTGAGGTCTTTTGATTTAGAGAATAAACCTTTATCTGGTTTAGAAAGTATCAAATCCTCTGTTCGTCTATGGGAAACAGATTCGTCCGATAGCCATAAGATAAAATCGGCTCTTGCGGGTTGTCCTCGGTTTACTAAGTTCTCGTCTGGTTGTCCTAGTAAATTGAAAGCTGCTTGAAATGCTTTTGCTGTCTCTTCTTTTTCCTCATCCCGTTGCATTTCCTGTGTTGGCAATGTCAACGGACACCAAATTGCTTCCAACTTTGGTTTGCGAATTCCACTGTGTTTGAGACACTCTCGCATTGTTGTCCAACCTAAACCATAGCCGAGTACTAGCAGATGACGCAGCATCGTCTCTACCCATTCTTTTGTATTCGGATCTGTCAGCTTGAATGCTTTTACGAGTTGGTGGTAGACATCTGCATTCTTGTGAGATTGCCAAGGTTGCAGAACTGGATGATTATCCAAGACCAACTTTTGCTGAATTAAGTGTTGCAGAACACCGCGTTTGACAGCAATTTCAAATACCTGCCCCCAAATGGAAGCCTGTTCTAAAAAAGACAAATCCATCACTTCCTCCGGTGCAGAACTTGAGAAACATGGGTAAGTAAGGCAGGATAATTGAGTAAGACCTGTCCTTTGCGACGATTATGTAAAACTTTCACCTCCCCAGCTCCTTCAACTGTAGTGGGTGAAATCCAGCTGAAGGGGTCAAGGACTGGAATAAGTTGACCTTTTTCAGCTTCGATAAAATGCAATCCCCGAAGTACAGCTATTAAACAGGGATGAATAGGAGAATTATGTTCTGGATTTATCAAATGTTGACGAGCGCGTTCAGTCCAGTTGATATCGCGGACTTGCCCATCTGATACTAAGAAATAGATGCAAAAACCAGACTGTGGGCGCTGTGTTTCTTGAACAGCAAAAAGTGTGGCAAAAGTATAAACGGGAATCAAATCACGAAAATATTCGCCGGTAACGGAGCGTTGGAAATACGTATGGTCTCTAGCTTGTAAAATTTCAAATGCCGCCTCATTATAACCGCGTTTTTGCAAGCGGGTGGCAGGAAATACATCCCGCACCATTGAGTAAATATTGAGATCGGGAAAAGTTTCAAAAACTTGTTCTAAAAATTCTTTAGGTATCAAAGAAGAATTGTAATCTGCGGCTCGATTAATTCGGCGATCGCCATAGGCATGAGCCAATAAAATAATGTGCTGACAGCCTTGGCTTTCTAGGTAACTAATTTCTTCTTGGAGTAAGCGTTGCTTTTTCAACCCTTTTGAAGAATCCAGCACATCAGACTTCATCCGTTCTCTCTTCAGTTCATAACCTAAAAATGGTTGATTAACTGCTGTCGCAACATAACTTTGAGTCAGAAAAAGATATCCTTTTTCACCTTTATCCAGAAAAGTTTCTTCATCACAAGGACGGCTGGCATAGGAAATTAAACCAATCTTGGGTGCTGAATGAGCGCTTGGGGTGCTGATGAAGAGTGGAAATGCACTCAACAAAGCATTAAAAGTGCCAGATTTAGTAAATTTTGCCTTTTGGTCTTGTTGAGCAATATTTTCCAGAGTCAGCCCTTGCATTCTGATAGGAGTATCTTCAGCCAGTATTGCTTCTAAAGTTTGGGCTGCTGCATATATATAAGCATCACCGCTACTGTCATCGCTTTGTTTGCCAAATTCTTGCAGCCTCAGCATTAAAGTTGTGAAATCAACCGATTTGCCGTTATCACCTTGTTGCAATCGTTTGATGATACGCCACAAACAGCAGTAAACTAGCACAGCAAAAGCAGTAACTACGGCTGCATGATACTGCTTACTTTCCTCAGAACCTTTTTTATCTGCTTGCCTTTGTACGGTGTTGACATCGTATTCCACGATAATTGCGGCTGATAATACCCATCCTGCTGCCTTAGAAGCATTTGTCGAATATTCATAAGTCCATTGACGGTTTTGATCTTTGCGAAAAGAACGAGGAACCCAACAAATTTGCAGGAGTCGCTCTGGTAATGAACGTTTTGCCTGCAATTTACTTGCTGCGCCTTGAGTTGTTAAGTCATATTCCGAAAGCTCGGCAGTAACTTTAACCGAGAACAGCAATCCTAATGTGTCTGGTTGCTCGCAAATTTCAATATGTTTGAACCATTCCACCTGTTCGCGGGAACTTTGTTGTGACCCCACAAGTAAATCTCTTACGCCTTCTTCTGCTCCTATTAGCCGCGTCCACTCAAAGATGCCTCTTTTCACACAGATAAACTGTTGGGAGGAACGATGCTGAACTTGAGAAATTACTTTTTGACTCTTGTCACGGACTACGTTCATTAGTGCCGTTGCAATGGAATTCATTACTTTGGCACGTTCCCGTAATTCCTGTAAAGTTTGGCTAATAGCTGCCTGTTTGCCCGATTTCAGAGTTTCGATAAGTTGAACTACTTTATTTGTTAGTGATTCTGGAGTTAGCGATTCTTCAGCATCTTTGGGAACAACAATGTCTAAAAAGATAAGTTCAGCTAAACGACGACAGATCAACCAAGGTTTTTGTAGGGAAGATTGATCGTTACTTAGTAAGGCTTCTGCAATTTGATCCAGTCGCGCTTCAAAAGCGCGTTTGCCCAATTCTGGATTTTCTCCATTGACTCGAAAACGATAGCTTACCTCACGGTCAACTTGATTTTTAGTCTTTTGCTCGAAGATTTGGGTTTTCCACTCAGGCCAAACAGGTAAACAAGAATAGAATATTACTTTGCTGAGTTCATCTGACAAATCAAATTCCACAGCACTACCAAAATGAGCAGTTAAATCAACGGTATAGCCATGTTCTTTAGAGGATGTAACCAAAATGAGTACTCGATTGACATATTCTGCCAAAAGTTTGTACTCTAGTTGATCTTTTGAGCGGGCATTATCTGCGATCGCTTCCATAATCCGAAAAGTAATAGTCAATCGGACTCTAGACAAGGCTTCATCGTCTAAAAAGTTCAAAAAACGCTGGATTTGGCTATATTCTCTGTCTTTTTCTGCTTCCAAAGTTGCGATCGCTGAATCAATATCATCTTCATCGCAGTCATACTGATTTTCCAAATGCTCGGTAACTGCACTACACATTTGCTCAAAATAATCAGTTCCTTCTACTCGTTCACGCGCAGAAATAACTTTGGCAACAACTTTGTCAGACTTGCTAGGCTTGGTATCTCCTGCTTGAAATTTTATCGGTACGAGGTTAGCAGTATTGGTTAGATTCTGAAACTGAGTACCTGCACGTATAGCAAGTTGTTTGAGTTGCTTATCAGCATCATCTAACAGCAATGTCAATAATGAAGTATCAGAAGGTAATGCAGTATCTAATGCTTGGTCGATAGCAGCAATTAATTTGTCTATTGCACCGGGTAACTTTGTTGCATTGCCATCACTCAAACAGCCACCAATGCGTGACCTATTCCCGAATGCTGGCATTGGCAAGTTTTGAATAAACCCACTGCCTCTAGCTGGGTTGAGAGCTTCTTGGAAGTCAGGCTGTGTAAAGAACCGACGCAGAACGGCTGAAGTATTTATTCTCAGGCGTTTATTTTGTTTGTTATCAAATTCAAATAGCGGCATCCCTTTAGGGTTTGGCTGGTCAGTATTTGCCTGATTACTGCTGGGAGGAATAGCTTTAGTGAGTAATTCTATGGGTGTAGCGAGATCAATAGACGGCTTCGGAGACCGTGCATCAACTTGAGCGCCAGTTTCTTTTGGAGGCATATTTTTTTCTTAATTTTCAGTCTTATGACTGCTTCATCTGCTGTAACTTCACAGTCTCAGCAAATGGACTCTATATTTTTATCTATCTTAAATGTGTCTAATCTGTCAAGATAGTTGTATTTTACGTTTATAATATTTTTGTTAATAACTATTACACAGCTAATTAAGTTCTATGTTTATGTATTTTCTTAAACAAGAAAATTAATCCATATTAATTATTCTAAAAATCTCCATTTATAAAGTTAATTTAACTTTTTATTTTTTTTTGCAAATTAAAATAAATAAGAAAATCTTGAATAATAAACTAATTTAATCGGCATTGAAGAGAAGTGCTATTTTACCAAGCAATACTACTAAGTTTGTTTCTTGAAAACTAAGAATTTATTCTTGTTTTAGTAGCATTCAATTCAGGATCTCAATTGTTTTCCCATTAGCAATACTTTAGACTCTTTTGATTCCTAATTAAACTTTAGGGTAATCCAGCGCGTTGAAAGATTGTGTGAGGGGTAATTTCCAATTCTAGTAGTAAATCATCAGTAATGACTTGATGAGAACGATAAGTAATCGGCAAGGAAGATGGCGCAAATACAGTTACAGTTCTAGCTTTTGTATCAACCACCCAAACACGAGAAACGCCAGCTTTCAGATAATCAGTCGCTTTTTCGGCAATTTCACCAAAAGTCTGACCGGGTGAAATGATTTCGATAACTAATTCAGGTGCGACAGGACAAGCTTCATCTAATAGCCAATCAGCAGGAAGACGGTTATGAGAAATATAGGTCAGATCCGCTACAGGCATCCAATCTTGTTGATTTCGTGTTAGTTTAATTGCCCATTCAATCACAACTCGACCTTTTGCTTGTGCCCATGCAGACAATAGTATAAATAAAGCACCAGTAGTCGAGCCATGAAAAAATTTTGGTGACATTTCATTATCTTTATACTTGGGTACAGCTTCACCGTTAACAAACTCGTATGTAATATCTCCTTCGGGAAGTGCGAGAAATTCTTCTAGGGTTAGGCGTTGATTAGAAGACTGAACCATAGATGTTATGTGGGTAAAAGATCCTTACTTTTAGTTTAGGCGATTGCAAATATCAGAGACTAACCTATTTAGTCCTTATTTCCAGCATTTTCAACAGTGCTGACTCTAAGAGATGTAACCATATAAATTACACAAGTCAATATTATTCCTTATGGTCTTGAAGTGAACCAAGGCTTATGCAAAACTTGAGATCCTTCGCTTCTAGCCAACTTTTAAGGAATTAATCAATGGCGCGTCTAGCCCTGCTGAGTGTATCTAACAAAACTGGTATAATTGACCTAGCCCGTAACTTAGTTGAAGAATTTGACTTTGATTTAATCAGCAGTGGGGGAACAGCCCAAGCACTCAAAGATGCGGGACTCCCAGTTACTAAAGTTGCAGATTACACAGGTTCACCAGAAATTTTAGGTGGTCGAGTCAAAACGCTACATCCCCGAATTCACGGCGGGATTTTGGCGCGGCGAGATGTTCCCCAAGATATTACAGATTTAGAAAATAACCAAATTCGCCCGATTGATTTAGTGGTGGTGAATCTTTATCCTTTTGAGGAAACGATCGCTAAACCAGGGGTAACATTATTAGAAGCTGTTGAACAGATTGATATTGGTGGCCCGGCTATGCTACGGGCATCATCGAAAAACTTTGCTCATCTCACTGTATTATGCGATCCAGCACAGTATGACGAGTATTTGCAGGAATTGCGCCAAAATAACGGCGTAGCATCCCTAGAATTTCGGCAAAAGGCGGCATTAAAAGGATTTTCGCACACTGCTAGTTACGATCAAGCGATCGCTTCTTACCTCGCAGAAGTACAGCAGTACACCCTTAGCGGTGCACAATTGCAATCTCTGCGTTACGGTGAAAATCCACATCAACCCGCTACCTGGTATCAAACTGGCACTACTCCAACGGGATGGGCAGCCGCGACGAAACTGCAAGGTAAAGAACTTAGTTACAATAACTTAGTTGATTTAGAAGCAGCACGCCGAATCATTGCTGAATTCACTGATACCCCAGCAGCAACGATTATCAAACATACAAATCCCTGTGGTACAGCATTGGGAAGTAACATTTCTGAAGCGTACCAAAAAGCTTTTAATGCTGATTCTACTTCTGCCTTTGGTGGAATTGTCGCACTCAACCGTCCGATTGATGCGGCTACGGCTAGCGAATTAACCAAAACATTTTTAGAATGCGTGGTTGCACCAAGTTGTGATGCGGAAGCTCAAGAAATCCTGGCTAAGAAATCTAACGTGCGGGTTTTGACTCTAGCTGATTTGAGCAGTGGCCCTAAAGATACAGTGAAAGCGATCGCAGGTGGTTTTCTTGTCCAAGCTAGCGATGATATAATTGCTGATACCAGTCAATGGCAAATAGTTACCGAACGTCAACCTACCGACAGCGAATTAGCCGAATTGCTGTTTGCGTGGAAAGTTTGCAAACACGTTAAATCGAATGCCATTGTTGTGACAAGCGATCGCACTACACTAGGAGTAGGCGCTGGTCAAATGAACCGTGTCGGATCAGTTAAAATTGCTCTAGAACAAGCTGGAGAAAAAGCCAAAGGTGCAACTCTCGCCAGCGATGGATTTTTCCCCTTTGATGATTCAGTCAAAACAGCCGCAGCAGCAGGAATTACAGCCATTGTCCAACCAGGGGGAAGTTTGCGCGATAAAGATTCAATCAAAGCTGCTAACGAACTGGGTTTGCTGATGGTTTTAACTGGTGTACGTCACTTTTTACACTAAATTATTGACTGTAAGGTGTGCAGTTTACAAAGTGTCACATAATTTACTTGCTTTTGGGTTGGACTAGTGATATATTTTAGTCGTGTGTGAGGAGCAAGTTAAAAATAAAAAGCGCCTGGGGTGGAAACACGGCAACACTCCCAAGCGCTTTTTAATTTGTCAGAAGTTGGATTGCCTGTGGGGTTTTAGAATTGTCACTCAATATACTTGCCATTTGATAGAAGTAGTGATATTATCTATTTGTGTGTGAGGAGCAAGTTAAGAATAAAAAATGTCTGGGGTGGAAACACGGCAACACTCCCAGGCATTTTTTAATTTGTATGTAGAAATTATAGAAATTAACGCTTCCAAAATAGTTTCATATTCTTACTTCCAGTTAAAGACACGAATATTGTTAAAGTTAATTACGTCAACTTCTACACTCTGAAGATAACTTGCTAGCTTGAAGTCATCAGTTAAGACAAGATACTTACCTTTAGATAAAGTCAGGATTCCACTGTCAGTAAGTCCGAACTTGACAATTTTTTCAGTATTAACAGCATCTAAACTCTTTACGTAGTATTCATCCAAAAGAGCAACATTGTTAACAAATTGAGCAAATATTGCAAAGCACTGAGAACGTTCAGGTTCACCAAGTTGATTTGCAAGGCTATTAACTTCTGTCAGAATATTCGGAGTTGTTACAAGCTTTTGAAAGCGTGCAATAAATTCTAGCAGAAGCTCATAATCTTCTGGTATAAATTGCTGGGTTCGATTAAATTTAGTTATTCGTTCTTGATTGACACTTCCAACTAAAAAGAGAAGCAGGATATTTGTATCAATTAAAACCCCTTTTTGGCAATAACGACGAACAAGGGAAGCAATCAAATTTTTCATACTTGTCTAATTTTCATTGCTTCTACTTCGCCAGTTTCAGAATTCACTTTAAAAAGTTTATATTCTCGTTCATATAACACAGGGGTAGAAGCCAGAGAGGGAGGAATTAAGTCTTCCAATCGGCTTTTAGGAGATTTTTTAGGAATATCAAACCCTAAAGTAATCAACCAGAAGCTTTTATCCTCAGAAAGTTCAACTTCTTCAATTCTCAAATCTCCTAATGAAGAACCCATCATATCTTGTATGGATGTTATATATTGATATGCAGCATTTACTGCTGTTTTAACATCAATCATAATCTGAGTTACTCCCTACCGAAACTTGCTAATTTCATACTTTATCATAGTAATTTAATCTAGTTTTCTGGTAATTGGTTAACACATAAGTAACAATATCTACTTTACCTATCTATTCATTTTTTCCATAAAAATCAATTGATTAAATCTGAATTGTGGGAAATATTTTGCAAAAACTCTCTGGCTTTTATTGGTTTGCGGAGAATAATAACTTGCTGATTTGGTGTTAATTGACTAAGTTTTTCTAAAATTCCAGGACGACGAGTAATTGGGTATGACCAGATATATTTGAGAAATTCCCAGTTCAATCTTTCAGGACAATCTGATGCCATATCAGGCCTGGATTGTCCTGCATACATGAAGCGACGTTTAATCACTCGAGATAAACATAAAATCCGGGGAAAATCCAAAAAAATTACCGTGTCTGCAACTGACAAACGAAGCTCGAGAGTACCGCCATAATTACCATCCATAATCCAAGATTCTCGTAGGGTTAGGTCTTGGATTATGCTCTGCCATTCAGTTTTTGGAGTCTCAACCCAACCAGGATTCCAGTACCAAGCATCCAAGTGAATCACTTCTAAACCTAAAATAGTTCCTAGTTCGCGGGCTAGGGTAGATTTACCAGCACCTCCAGAACCAATGATTAAGATTTTCTTCACCTTAGATGTGCCTCTCCCTTTTCAAGCTCAAAAGGTAAGCATTGCTCACCCAAATAACCGTCTTCAGGGCAACCCAATACGCCGCTACAATAGTACCCTAAGAAGGATTATGCCGAAATAGTGATATTATGACGACTGCTAGCACTGTAAAAACTGAGTATGAAGCGATTATTGGTTTAGAAACCCATTGTCAGCTGAGTACCAATACCAAGATTTTCTCTAATAGCTCTACGGCATTTGGCTCTGACCCCAATACTAACATTGACCCGGTTTGTATGGGTTTACCTGGGGTCTTACCTGTACTCAATGAAAAAGTATTAGAATACGCCGTCAAAGCTGGTTTGGCACTAAATTGTCAAATCGCTAAATATAGCAAATTTGACCGTAAACAGTATTTTTATCCAGATTTACCGAAAAATTACCAAATTTCTCAATACGATCTACCGATCGCAGAACATGGTTGGTTAGAAATTGAGTTGGTAGATGCTGAGGGTAATCCGATTCGCAAACGTATTGGTATTACGCGTCTGCACATGGAAGAAGATGCTGGAAAATTGGTACACGCTGGTAGCGATCGCCTTTCTGGTTCTTCCTATTCTCTGGTAGACTACAATCGCGCAGGTATCCCATTAGTAGAAATTGTTTCAGAACCCGATCTGCGTTCTGGGCTAGAAGCTGCTGAATATGCCGAAGAATTGCGTCGGATTGTCCGGTATCTCGGCGTGAGTGACGGCAACATGGAACAAGGATCTCTGCGGTGCGATGTCAACATTTCCGTGCGTCCAGTGGGACGAGAGGAGTTTGGCACCAAGGTAGAAATTAAAAATATGAACTCCTTCAGCGCCATCCAACGGGCGATTGACTACGAAATTGAACGCCAAATCGCTGCCATCGAAGCAGGCGATCGCATCATCCAAGAAACTCGGCTGTGGCAAGAAGGCGCTCAATGCACAAGTAGTATGCGGGTGAAAGAAGGTTCTAGCGACTACCGCTATTTCCCCGAACCAGATTTAGCACCAATTGAGGTGTCAAATCAACAATTAGAGCAATGGCGTAGCGAACTACCAGAATTACCAGCCCAAAAACGCCATCATTATGAAAGCGAATTGGGGCTTTCCCCTTACGATGCGCGAGTGCTGACAGAAGATCGTTCAATCGCCGAATATTTTGAAACTGCGATCGCATCTGGAGCAAATGCCAAAGCTGCTGCCAACTGGATTACTCAAGATATTGCAGCCCACCTCAATAAGCAAAAACTCACTATTAGTCAAATCGGACTGACTCCCACCAATTTAGCAGATATCATCACTCGCATTGAAACTGGCAAAATTAGCAATGCTCAAGCTAAACAAAAGTTGCCAGATTTACTCAGTGGTATTTCTCCTGAGAAAGCCTTTGCCGGACAAGAGTTAATCACCGATCCAAGTGTACTGGAACCCATCGTTGATGAAGTCATAGCCGCCAATCCCAAAGAACTAGAAAAGTATCGCAACGGTAATATCAATCTCAAAGGCTTCTTTGTCGGACAAGTTCTCAAAAAGACAGACAAACGTGCCGATCCTAAGCTGACTAACGAATTGGTCGAGAAAAAACTGAACGCCTAGTGATCTGTCAAGCTAACTTCGCTGGGTGAGAAAGCAGAAGGGGCAGGGGAGCACGGGAGAAGTTTCAGTAAGTTTTTCCCCTCTGCCTCTTCTGCGAATGCCCAATGCCCAATTCTCAATCCCCCAACTAAGTATTTTCCCGGTCTTGCTTCACACAATCTTCATATAAAAGCTGGTGACAACCCTCATACGTAAAATGATATGCTGTGGTAAGTAGATGCACCCTGATGATCTGGAGAGCTGCCTAAGTAGCTCTCTTTTTTATTTTATTTTCGTGGTATTTACGGATAAAGTTCAAAAATTTTTAGAAATAATCTCAATAAATAAGTATTAACTCTTAAAAAGGAAATCAGAGAGATTGGTAAGTCGATGTATCGTGACGATCTAGAGAGTGACCCAAGTGGCTCTCCTTTTTTGTTTTGGTTTTTCGTCATAAGAAAGGTAAAAACAATTATGCCAATCGCCAACTGGTGCATTATTATTGCCATCAGCAAATAAACTCACAATAAAAGGGAGTGGGGAGTGGGGAAACTAATAACTCTTAACTCGTAACTCCTAACTCAGCACTTTTGTAAAGTACGTATTGACCTATCCAACCTGATAGTTGTAAGGAAGAATGATGGCAGATTGGCAAAAAATCACAGGTGGTATCACAGCACCAAGGGGGTATCAGGCGGCAGGAATTACCGCAGGATTGAAACCTTCGGGGTTGCCAGATTTAGCTTTGATATTCTCAGAAGTGGAAGCGATCGCAGCTGGTGTATTTACCACCAGCCAAGTGAAAGCTGCATGCGTAGAATATTGTCGCCAACGATTGCAAGCCAAACAGAGCGCTCGTGCCATCCTCTGCAACGCTGGACAAGCAAACGCCGCGACAGGAACTCAAGGCAACCTTGATACCCTAGAATCTGCTCTGGCAGTAGGTCAAGCACTAAACATTCCATCTGAATCTATATTATTGGCTTCCACTGGTGTGATTGGTCAAAGAATTAAGATGGATGCTTTGCGAAGTGGAATTCCCAAAGTAGTAGCAGCACTATCACAAACAGGTTCGGATGCTGCTGCTGGTGCTATTATCACTACAGACTTGGTAACAAAATCTATTGCTTTAGAGACAACTATAAGTGACCGCCCGGTACGAATTGGCGGCATTGCCAAAGGTTCTGGTATGATTCACCCCAATATGGCAACCATGCTGGCATTTGTGACTTGTGATGCTGTGGTTTCGCCTCACCTGTGGCAACAAATGTTAGCAAGGGCAGCTGATAGAAGCTTTAATTCCATTACTGTGGATGGTGATACCAGCACCAACGACAGCTTAATTGCCTTAGCAAACGGTCAATCTCGCACCCCAGCAATTATAGAATGGGGCGCAGAAGCAGAGAAATTAGAGGCGATGTTAACAGCAGTTTGTCAGCATTTAGCCAAAGCGATCGCTCGTGATGGTGAAGGCGCAACCTGTCTCATTGAAGTAGAAGTGACTGGCGCTCATGATGAAATCTCAGCCCGACAAATAGCCAAAACCATCGCCGGTTCATCTTTAGTTAAATCTGCAATCTTTGGACGCGATCCAAATTGGGGACGCATCGCCGCCGCCGCCGGACGTGCAGGTGTGCCCTTTGAGCAAGAAAACTTGCAAATTAAGCTAGGGGATTTCTTAATGTTAGAAAATGGACAACCTCTACAATTTGACCGTGCAGCAGCAAGTGCTTATTTGAAAAAAGCATCGGTGGGGGCTTATCTGCAACAGGATACGGTGTTAATCTCCGTTAATGTTGGTAATGGTTATGGTGTGGGTAAAGCTTGGGGTTGTGATTTGAGTTATGACTACGTGAAGATTAACGCCGAATACACTACCTGAACTACTCCCAATTATTTGCGTTGTAGAGACGCGATTCATCGCGTCTTTAGCCAAGGATGTGTTGCAATCAATTAATGGAATTGGTATCACAATAGTCTTACAGTCTCTTATGCTGTGGCTGGACGGGGGAAAATGCCTAAGAAGCATATAGAACTTAGAAGGAAGAGGTACTTCAAGCTCAGTTCGCAAATCGCTCAGTTGGATAATGCACAATTGCGTTCTCTCTTTGAGAATAGTGAGTCGAATGAGTCGAGTACGGGTTGGGGAATGAATCACACCATCGTCCTTGGGGAATCCAAGGTCTTTGTGAAACGTGTTCCGGTTACAAACATCGAATATGACAACCTGTTCTCCACCAGAAACCTCTATGATCTCCCAACTTACTGTAATTACGGCTTCGGTTCCACTGGTTTTGGAGTCTTCCGGGAACTTGTTACCCATATCAAAACAACTAACTGGGTATTGTCAGGCGTAATTGCTACTTTCCCACTGATGTACCATTATCGGATTATTCCTTTCTCTGGGCAGCGGGCGGATGTAGATAAGTCGCGTCTCAAAAGTTATGTGGAGTACTGGGGCAATAGTACCAACGCTGGCAACTATATGTTAGATAGAGCGATCGCTAACTATGAGTTGGTTCTGTTTCTAGAGTACATACCACATATTCTGGAAACATGGCTGCAAGAAAACCCCAACAAACTTCAGAAACCCCTGGATGACTTACGCACGACGATTACCTTTTTGAGAAAGAAGGGAATTATCCACTTTGACGCACATTTTCGCAATATTCTCACCGACGGCAGGCAGATATATTTGACCGATTTTGGTTTGGTACTTGATAAGAGTTTTACATTGACGAAAGATGAAAAGTTTTTCTTTAAGCAGAACACATTTTATGACTACGGAGAAGTCTTGCGGAATCTTGGTCATCTGATTCGATCGCCGTATGATTTATGTTCGGAGAAAGATAAACGCAGGATTATGGAAAAATATGGCATAAAAGAAGGCTTAAAACCTTATGAACTGCGCTCTATATTATTCGACAACATTGAGCAGATAGATGCTGATGGAGTCATGAAGTTAGATAAGTTTTATGTTGCCAGCATCGTCAAGTACCGCAGCATCATTGCGCTGATGCAAGACTTCTTTTCTGATATGTGGGAAAACAACAACAAAGACACTAAACTTCGTCACAGAGAACTAGGGCTGCTGCTTAAAGAGACAGGGTTTATTCCTGGTGTTGGAAACAGCAGATAGTTGCGATCGCTGGATAAGAAATACACCTATTTGGCGTGTTTACTTAGGCCTACAGCTTTCCCAGCCTTACCATCTCCTCTCACCGCAGTGCGTTACTAAATTATAGGGATAACATAATGGTTGTGATAAATAAAAACTTATAGATGACAATTTACTACTAAAATTAAGTTACAAAATAAGTGAATATAGTCAATCATAAAGCAAAGATAATAGTCTTCATAAATAAGAGTTTATATATTAAAAATTATTCATATAGTTAAGGAAAATAGATAAATTTTTCCTTATATATCCAATTTAATATTTCTTTAATAAATCGATCCTTCAAGTTGAGCAATTTGGCTTCAAAGGCTGTAAACTGATTTCAACAAGGTGAATGACACCTCTAAAACACACTAGAGCAGAGTCAAGAAATTAGCCGAGTTTTTTTATATAAGTAGCCGCGTCATTGATGAAATGGCTGCGATCGCTTGGCCAAATATAGCTTGATTAATCATTAATGGCGCAATAAACATAATGTCTATTGCCTAAATTGTCATAGCTATAAAAAATAAAATTTACCTTTTCAGGAGATATTTATGACAGAATTTTTTAATCAAATTTCTCGCCGCAAATTCATCTTCACAGCCGGAGCATCTGCGGGTGCTGTATTGCTCAAAGGTTGTTTGGGTAATCCTCCTGACAGCCTCACTGGTGGAAGCAGTCAAGCACAACCAACTGCTCAGTTGGTCGCTAATATTAGTCCCGAACAAAAACCAGAAACTACTACAGTCAAATTAGGATATATACCTATTGTAGAAGCGGCTCCTTTAATTATTGCTAAAGAAAAAGGCTTTTTTGCAAAGTATGGAATGACTGATGTTGGCCTTTCCAAACAAGCTTCTTGGGGTGCAGCAAGGGATAACGTAGAAATTGGTTCTGCCGGTGGTGGTATAGATGGCGGTCAATGGCAGATGCCAATGCCACATTTAATTTCAGAAGGTTTAATTACCAAAGGCAATCAAAAAATCCCCATGTATGTCTTATGTCAATTAAATACACATGGGAATGGAATTGCGATCGCCAGCAAGCACCAAGGCAAAGGTATTAGTTTACAACTCGCCAGCGCTAAGTCCCTATTCACGGAATTAAAATCCTCAACACCCTTCACGGCTGCATTCACCTTTCCCCACGTCAACCAAGATTTATGGATTCGTTACTGGTTAGCAGCAGGTGGCTTAGACCCGGATGCAGATGTCAAGTTGCTCACAGTACCAGCAGCGCAAACTGTTGCCAATATGCAAACAGGAACGATGGATGCCTTTAGTACAGGTGACCCCTGGCCTTATCGTCTGGTGCGAGACAAAATCGGCTACGTAGCAGCATTAACCGCAGAAATTTGGAAAAATCATCCTGAAGAATATCTTGCCATGAGAGGCGATTGGGTTGATAAAAATCCCAAAGCTACCAAAGCGATTTTAAAAGGAATTATGGAAGCCCAACAATGGTTAGATAATTTTGATAATCGCAAAGAAGCGGCTCAAATTCTGGCTGGACGGAATTATTTCAATCTTCCTTCACCAGAAATTCTGGCCGATCCATACCAAGGTAAGTATGACATGGGTGATGGCCGCAAAATTGATGATAAATCAATGGCTGCTTACTATTGGAAAGATGAAAAAGGTAGTGTTTCCTATCCATATAAGAGTCATGATTTATGGTTCATAGTTGAAAACGTTCGCTGGGGATTCTTGCCAAAAGATTACGTTGCCAATAATGCTGCCAAAGCTAAGGAACTTATTAACAGAGTTAACCGCGAAGATATTTGGAAAGAAGCTGCAAAAGAAGCTGGGATTGCTGCTGCTGATATTCCCACAAATACATCCCGTGGTGTAGAAGAGTTTTTTGATGGTATTAAATTTGACCCTGAAAAACCAGAAGAATATTTGAAGAGTCTCAAAATCAAAAAGGTCAGTGTTTAGAGATACGATTAATCTCTTGTAGAGACGCGATGAATCGCGTCTAGAGATATCAGTCATTTGCAAAAGACAAATAAAAAATAAAATTTGAGGAGAACGCAGCATCATGACAATAGCTCAAAAACGCCCTGCAAGCCCTAGATTGAATAATAGCTTTATATCTAGCCTGAAAAAGCAATTTCCTGATTTGATACCACCAACGATCGCGATCGCAATCTTCCTTATTCTCTGGCAACTCTTCGCCTGGACTCCGGGCGCTACATTACCAGGGCCAATACAAGTTGTTCAAGATACTTGGATTCTGATTTTTTGGCCATTTTATGACCGGGGTGGGCTTGATAAAGGTTTATTTTGGCAGATTCTCGCTAGTTTGCAACGGGTTGCTATCAGTTATACGCTAGCTGCGATCGTTGGTATTGGCTTGGGCATTTTGATTGGTGTTAATAGAACAATGTCTAAAGCTTTAGACCCCATCTTTCAACTACTGCGGACAGTACCACCTCTAGCTTGGGTTCCGATTTCTTTAGCAGCTTTACGACAAAACGAACCCGCCGCCTTATTCGTAATTTTCATCACCGCCATTTGGCCCATCTTAATTAACACTGCTGTCGGCGTTACCCAAATTCCCCAAGATTACAACAACGTCGCCAAAGTTTTGCAACTTAGCCGCAAAGAATATTTCACTAACATTTTGATTCCTGCGGCATTACCCTACATCTTTACCGGCTTGAGAATTGCGATCGGTTTAGCTTGGTTAGCGATTATCGCCGCCGAAATCGTCATGTCCGGTATTGTCGGAATCGGGTTTTTTATCTGGGATGCCTATCAAAATAACAACGTCAGCGAAGTAATTTTGGCTCTAGTTTACATCGGTATTGTTGGGTTGCTCCTAGATAAAGCAATGGGTTGGCTGCAAAACAAGATTTTACCAGCAGAGCAAAAATAGTCATTAATCATTAGTCATTTGTAAAAAGCTAAGGACTAGGGACTGTTTTCAAACTCGGAGATCCCCCCTAACCCCCCTTAAAAATGGGGGAAAAGAAACTCTAAAAGCCCCACTTTTTAAGGGCGGGAAAGAAATTCTAAAAGCCCCCCTTTTTAAGGGGGGTTGGGGGGATCTTCAAAGACTAGGGTGCTTAAAGAGAGGTTTGAAAACACAACCTAATGACCACTTACCAAGGACAAATAACAAACGACAAATAACAAAGGACAAATAAGTATGTTCGTAGCTGTCGATCAAATTGAAAAAGTTTTTGAATTAACTGGTGGTGGCAAATATATCGCCCTCAAAGGAATCGACCTCCAAATTAAAAAAGGAGAATTCGTTTCTTTGATTGGTCACTCTGGTTGCGGCAAATCCACTCTATTAAATATGATTGCGGGTTTGGATTTGCCTACTGAAGGTCTTGTCACTCTCGAAGGACAAAAAATCACCAAACCCGGCCCAGACAGGATGGTGGTGTTCCAAAATTATTCGCTATTACCTTGGCGGACGGTAAGAGAAAATATTGCCCTCGCCGTGGACTCGGTAATGAAAGGTTTACCCGCAGCCGAACGCAACGCCATTATCGAAAAACATATAAATATGGTGGGTTTGCGTCCCCATGCTGATAAACAGCCGGGAATGTTATCAGGTGGACAAAAGCAGCGAGTTGCGATCGCCCGCGCCTTAGCGATTCGTCCCAAATTACTCTTGCTAGATGAACCATTTGGTGCATTAGATGCACTCACACGCGGCAATTTGCAAGAACAACTGATGCAAATTTGCGAAGAAAATCAAGTTACCGCCGTAATGGTGACACATGATGTCGATGAAGCCGTGCTGTTATCTGACAGAATCGTGATGTTGACCAACGGCCCCGAATCTAAAATCGGCGACATTTTAGAAGTGGATATTCCCAGACCCCGTAAGCGGATGGAAGTAGTAGAACATCCCAGCTACTACAGCTTGCGGAGTGAGATGATTTACTTCCTCAATCAGCAGAAACGCATCAAGAAAATTCGGGCGCGGAAAACTGCTGACATTGCTCGTCATGGATTAGAAAAAGTTAACCTAGAAATTGGCTTTTTACCTCTGACAGCTTGCGCCCCCTTAGCAGTTGCTAAAGAAAAAGGCTTCTTTCTCAAACATGGTTTAGATGAAGTTAACCTCGTGCGGGAAAGTAGCTGGCGAGGTATAGAAGATGGCATCAGTGGTGGTTACTTAGATGCGGCGCAAATGCCTTCAGGGATGCCAATGTGGTTAACCTTGGGAGGACATAATAACCAACCTCTACCCGTTGTCACCGCCCTCACCATGACTCGCAACGGTAATGCCATCACCTTGGCAAAACACTTTTATGACGAAGGTGTACAAACCTTATCAGATTTTAAAAGATACCTACTTCGCACCCGTGAACAACGGCACACAATGGGAGTAGTACATGCCGCATCGATGCACAACTTGTTGCTGCGTTACTGGCTAGCGGCTGGAGGAGTTGACCCCGATAGCGATGTGGATATAAAGACCATTCCTCCAGCGCAAATGGTAGCCGACCTAAAAACTGGAAGCATTGATGGTTACTCCGTAGGCGAACCTTGGAACTACCGCGCTGCTGTGGAAAATGTCGGCTTTACTATCGCTACTGACTTAGAAGTTTGGCTGGGACACCCCGGTAAAGTTCTTGGTGTGCGGGAAGATTGGGCAGAAAATTATCCAAATACGCATATCGCCTTGACTAAAGCATTGTTAGAAGCTTGCGTGTATTGTGCAAATCCCGAAAACACCCAAGAAATTCGCCAAATTTTAGCAGGGCGAGATTACGTCAGCACTGATTTAGAATACATTCAACTCGAAGATCCAGATAGTCTCACCTGTGACTTAAACCATCCGTTGCGAGACTATGCCCATCACCAGTTTTATTCCGATTCCGCGATCAACCGCCCTAGTCGCACTGAACAAATTTGGATTATGAGTCAATTGGCGCGTTGGGGTGACACTCCTTTCCCCAGAAATTGGGTAGAAGTTGTTGAACGGGTGTGTCGAGTTCGTGTTTTCAGTACCGCCGCACGGGAATTAGGTTTGGATATTAGCTATATTCGCCAACCGATCCAACTGTTCGATGGTACTCCCTTTAACGCTGATGATCCGATCGCTTATCTCAACAACTTGAAAATTAAACGTGATTTTTCAGTCGCGGAAGTTATTCTTGATGCACCGAGAAGGAGACTCGCGTCATAAAAAACTGGTTAGAGAAAGAGAGAGTGGAAGAAGTAGCACATCATGCGCGAGTCTTTGCACTCCATTAATGAACCTTTGAACTCCATTAATGAACCTCTGAACTTCATTAATGAACCTCTGAACTTCATTAATGAACCTTTGAACTCCATTAATGAACCTCTGAACTCCGTTAATGATCTGACTTTTTACATCATCTGAAAAAATCAGCAAAAGACCTAACCCCCTACCCCCTTCCCTACAAGGGAAAGGGGAAAATTCAAAGTCTCTCCCCTAGAAGGGGAGAGGTTTGGAGAGAGGTCAGAATATTCATTTTCGCATCGCCTACATTTAGTTCGCCTACATTTAGCTTTTTAATCCCCAAACACCAAATACCATGCAAAACCGCAACTCAACAGCTACAACCACACTAGGAAAACCATTCGTCGCTGCAACCACCAGCCGCAGGCCTTTCTTAGAAATTAAAGACGTTACCAAAGTTTATCCCACAAAGCAAGGCCCCTTCACCGTACTCGACGGCGTTAACCTCAACGTCGAACAGGGCGAGTTTATTTGCGTCATCGGTCACTCTGGCTGTGGCAAATCGACGCTACTAAATATGGTATCCGGTTTTAACTTTCCCACCTCCGGGCAAGTGTTACTCGAAGGAGAACCCATTACCAAGCCAGGACCAGACAGAATGGTTGTTTTCCAAAACTATGCCCTGTTACCTTGGCGAACTGCTTTTGAAAATATCTACTTAGCTGTCAACGCCGTTTATCCCAACAAACCACAAGCTGAAAAAAGAGCGATCGTCCGCGATCACCTAGCAATGGTGGGACTGGCTGATGCAATGGAAAAGAAACCAATGCAGATGTCCGGCGGTATGAGACAACGGGTTTCTATCGCCCGTGCTTTGGCGATTCGTCCCAAAGTCTTAATTTTAGATGAACCTTTTGGGGCGCTGGATGCCATTACTAAAGAAGAGTTACAAGAAGAATTACTCAAAATTTGGGGCGATAACCGTTGTACAGTGCTGATGATTACCCACGACATCGACGAGGCACTATTTTTAGCAGATAAATTGGTAATGATGACCAATGGCCCACACGCGAAAATTGGTGAAGTCATGGAAATTCCCTTTTCTCGTCCCCGCGATCGCAGCCGCATCATGGAAGATCCACAATATTACCAACTGCGTAACTATGCCCTAGATTTCCTGTTTAACCGCTTTGCCCATGATGATGTAGGTTAAGCTAACCTTCATTGAGTTTTTTCAGAATAATTCTTTCTTCCTCCCGTCACCATCCCGCATTGTGGCGGGAGGAATGCGTTGAGATTCTAACTTTTCTGACATAGGCAAGACACGCTGTTTTTAGGAAGCGATCGCAGTTCCACACTTTAGGCATTTGAAAAGTAGACCAAAAGGAAGCTCAAACTAACTGCGTCCACAAGTTATAAAGTATGTGTAGAGCAAACAGCGAGTATGTTGAGAAAGAATCTGTATGGCAAGCTACCCAGAAACCCTAACTAGTAACGAATCCGTTAATGATTTAATCGCCGAGACGGCAAGCATTAACCATGTTGAGGTAATTGAAAATGTCATCGACTCTTTGGAACAAGATGATAGCGCGATGGTTAGCCACACTCCAGAGGGTGGTTATCTCTGGAAGTTTAAGTATGGAAGTGTGCAAGTATTTGTCCAACTCAACGGGACAAGCGATGAAGACACCATAACGGTTTGGTCTGCGGTGCTAAATTTACCTGCTAAAAATGAACCGAAGTTGATGAGGTATCTTTTGGAGTTAAACTGCTCCAGCACTTTTGAGGCACGTTTCGGCATTATTGAAAACCGGGTGGTTGTAATATCGACACGCACCTTAGCAGAGTTATCTCCTGGCGAAGTGTCTCGGCTAATTACTGTTGTGGCAACGATCGCTGATAATAACGATGAAGCCTTACAAACTGAATTTGGTGCAACTTAAGGAATTTTAGATTTTAGATTGGGCTATTGCTACATCCGATGTATAGCAATCCGGCTTGGGCAAATCTGCAAAGACTTTTTTCTGTGTACCAATTAAAAAACGCCTGGGAGTGTTGCCGTGTTTCCACCCCAGGCGTTTTTTATTTTTAACTTGCTCCTCACACAAATAAATACTATCACTGCTTCAATCAAAAGGCGAGTCTAGTAAGTGACACTTTTAAAACTGCACTGTCAATTGAGTTTAATTTTATACTCCCTTGACATGATCCCATCTGTATTTTGGGTGCGATCGCTCCCGAAAGACGGTTTGGTTGGCAGACTTGATAGCATCTAGTATATGTGTTGGGCTGTTGATTTCATTACACAGCCACTTTATTTATCATCACAAGCCTTAAAAAGATAGATTAGGCAGGATCTAGCCTTTACAAGCCGTAACGTAACTAATTAAATAATTATTAAAGATATATACATCTTTGGATTCATGCCTGAAACTTTTTAATAATCAATCAAACTCTCAAATAAATATTAGCACTCAATGCTTGTCAGTGCTAATTTATAGCTGAGGTTTAACGCCTATGATATAGACCAAAACTGCACTTTTTGCAGATGCTTTAATTCCTTTCCAGATATTATTTTAGAAATAGAAAAAACAAAATATTTACTGTAAGTAATATAAAATTGGGAGTACTGGCATGAAATACACTTTTGATATTGTCGGAATATCTCCACTTTTGCAGTTTTTTAATCAGCAACAGCAAAATGGGCAAAAACCGTCCCACCAAGGTGTGGAATACTTGGGAATGCATACATGTACGCTAGATACCTTTTTAGAATCGGTGGAATCAGTTCCAGCAAAGTGGGATTGGAATCTGGATCAAGTAGTAGATACCGTGATTAACTTTTGGTTGAATAACTCAGACAGCATTCGTTATTGGAAAGTACGTTTAAATGATGCTGGCAAGGATAATTTACTAGTCACAAGGTTGGCAGATATAAACGCCTTACAAGCTGAATTTGAATCTTTATTAGATAAGGAGTGGTAAAGGAATAGGTAGAATTGAAAAAGAATTCAGGAGGGGAGCAATTCCTGCTCCACCTCCACTCAAAATCAATAATTTACTCTGTTATTCTCGTTTTCAAGTAGTTTTAGAATTTGGAGATATAACTTTTCGACTCTTTTCGTCTGAACTTCACCAAATGATGCATAGTGAGTTAAGCTAGGAGCGCCATTTACTTCAATAATTGTATAATCTCCCATTGGTGACGTTATATCACTAGCAAGAATATCTACACCTGATAATCTCAACTCCATATCTTTTGTAATATTTACTGCTAATTTTTTAAAATCAGGATGGATGTTGTCAGAAAAGTCTATTGCCTCACCTCCTGTTGATAAATTTGCATTATCTAAAAGATAGACTATATTATTTTTAGGTATAACATTACTAAAATTTAGCTTCCGTCTTCGCAAGTTTTTTTTGATTCTGTAATC
Organism: Nostocales cyanobacterium LEGE 12452; assembly: GCA_015206945.1. GTDB lineage: Bacteria > Cyanobacteriota > Cyanobacteriia > Cyanobacteriales > Nostocaceae > Nostoc. The sequence continues at coordinate 71,263 of JADEXV010000007.1, forward strand.
TTCAAAATCTATAATTTCTTTTCTACCATTTTTAATAAAAGTTTCTTGCTTCTGTTCCATAAGTTGCAAAACAGTAGATTGACCATCTCCGATGATAAATAAGGGAATTCTTTGATATGCCGAAAAGACCTTATCATCAAGTACTACAATTCTATAATCATTGCCACTATAGAATCGCTCAACAATAAATCCTGATATTTTTCGCAAGATTTTCTTAGCTACTTGATAATATTCTTGTTTGTTGTGAACCTTGGTAACAAACATTCCTTGACTAAGGTTAATCGGCTTGACAATTACAGGAAATCCCAACTCCTGAGCATAATAAAATCCTGCATCTATATTTCTAGGATTAGCTGTTTCTTCGCATAATTCGTCACTAAAAAATGTTTTTCCTTCAGTAACCTTATAGCCAAATTTATTCAGAAAAAAGTTTGAAACTGCTTTATCTTTAGCTATTGCTACTGAACCAAGAGAATTAATACTAAACCTGGTATTACGAAAAAAGGTTCTATTGCCGTTTTTAAATGTAATCAATCCCATCAAGTCGCATTCTGGGTCTACTAAAACTACTGCTCCTATTTCCTCTGCTATTTGTTGAATTATTGATGTTATAAATGGAGTTTTCATTATTGATAAATATAATTTTGTCGAAAAGATTTTAACTATTTTGTGACAAGGAGTCAAGATTTGTTAATTTAAACAACTGCACTATGTGTTATCCCTAAAGCTCTAGTCAAAAGCTGAAGAAAAATTCATTTTTGAATATTTCAATAAACTCTGAAAATTTAATTCTTCTTAACTAAGTATAAAAAATGTTAATGCCCGCAATCTAGCTTTACCAATCAGACTAGAGAAAAATTAAGAGCCTGTACGTACTGATTAATTCTACGCACATTATCATTCATTTTCTCTTCAGCTTCTAATAGTATGTTTTCAGACATTAATGTTTGTTTTAGCACTGATGCGGACTTTACTTATGTGTATGCATACAAATCATGCAAACCCTATAATTCGCAAACTTTCTGCTTGAATATTGTTGTGTCCTGGAAACAATTGCGAGTTAAGGCTTTGAGATTCATTTCAACCTGAAAATTCTAACTTAGTTGGTCTAAAATATAGCGCTCAGTGTTGACAATTTATCAAGAATCGAATAACAAGGTGGCAGCAGCATTAAAAAAAGCGTTAGTGCATTCCTACTTAGAAACTAATTAACGCCCTTCATTAAACTTCATACGGTTAACATAATTATGCCAGAAAATACGGATAACAAAACTTCTCAATCAGACAATCAGACTATTGCGTATAAAGAACGTCTCAATTCTTGGGCGATCGCTCGTCAACTTCCTAATACGCAACGGGAGATTGTTGCTCGCTTCCGCAGCCGTTCTGATGCCGATGGCTATATGCGGCACCTTCCTCAAGAAATACCAAATGCCTCCTACATGGTTGTTTTTGATTGTCAACGCCAAGAAGCTGTAATTTAAAGTACAAGCAAATGGCATTAACCCTTGTTTTTTATTCAATAGGCTTGGATTAAGGGTTATTGGTCTTTCAAGACGCGATAAATCGCGTCTCTACAATCTGGGTTTTGTTGCTCATTCTGGAGTGTATTGGTTTTGATTTCCATTACCCTTTTCTTGCGATCGCAGGCGTAGTTTACTTAAAATTTGCGCGAATCACTATATTTAATTTGCTCTCCAGCGAGAGGCTTAGATCCCCAACTTCCTTCCAGAAGTCAGGGATCTTTTGGTTTGTAGTACCTTCTAGCATCTCAATTAATCAGACAAGTTGCTCAAAGCAACTCGTTAAAGGGAAGCAAACTTCCGCCACAGTGTACTAATACAGATGCAGTTCTGATACTAATTCTCGGTGAAGCTGCATATATTTTGACCCCTCCCAACCTGCCTCGCAGGCGGTGGGGTTCTTTCTATGCGTCTTCATAAATAGTTGGTATCAAAAGAAGTGTAGTTATAATCAGAAATGATTAAATTTTTCTGGCGATACATAAACATATTAATATATTTACTAAAAATAAATTCCGTAATTGCCCTCTTGCTACTGATATTTTAGATTACTTAAAAGTAAAAGTTAGTGCAATAAGCCCTGAAACTACTAGAGAGTTAATAAGTGGTAAAACAGCACCGATATAACTGGTTCAAAGCTGTGATATTTTTCCGTCAACGAGAATTACTCGCCCTGTTGCTGGGGATTTTCTTCTCAATCTCTGTATTCCTACTCTGGCAGAGACTTTTAATCGAAAATCCGGGGTTATTAACACAACTAGAATTGATTGCAGGGTTATTAGTTGTTGTCACGCTGACATTATCAATCTATTTTGCCTTGGCAATGAATGCAAGAAACCAACAAATAACAGCAATCAATCAGCAGTTAACTCACAGGATTTTTGAACAGAAACAGATAGAAATTGCTCTTGTCACCAGTGAAAATCGCTTGCGACAGCTACTGGAAACTGTCAAAGTCATCCCTTGGGAATTGGACTTGAAAACTTGGCGATTTATTTACGTCGGACCACAAGCAGTAGACTTGCTAAATTATCCAATCGCAGAGTGGTACGAGGAAAATTTTTGGGTTAATCATCTGCATCCAGATGACAAGAAAAATTCGGTTCGTTTTTGTCAAGAGGCAACTGCTAGGTGCGAGAATCACGAGTTTGAATATCGGATGTTAGCTGCTGATGGGCGTGTTGTTTGGCTGCGAGACATTGTTAGTGTCATTGAGGAAGCCGGAACTGCGATCGGGCTGAGGGGGTTTATGTTTGACATTACTGATTTGAAGTTGGTTGAAGAAACCTTGAGACTGAGAGAAAGGGCACTTGCCGCTACCAGTAATGGAATTATTATTGCAGATGCCAAACTCGCCTACAATCCAATTATTTACGTTAACCCTGCCTTTGAGCAAATAACAGGCTACAGTGCTACTGAGGTAATTGGGCAAAACTGTCGATTTTTGCAACGCACAGATACCCAGCAACCAGCACTTAATGAATTGCGCTCATCTATTCAAACTGGAAGAAGTTGCAAAGTTGTTCTTCGCAACTATCGCAAAGATGGTACTTTGTTTTGGAATGAATTGAGTATTTCTCCTATTCATGACGACAAGGGTAAGTTAAGCCACTTCATTGGCATTCAGAGAGATATTAGCGATGTCTACGACAAGCTTTGCTTACGCAAGCAAGCCGAAGCCAATCTACGTCGGCAAGCTCTCACCTTTGAAAATATGCATGATGGCGTAATTATCACAGATTTAACCGGAAGTATTATCGACTGGAATCCTGCTGCCGAAGGTATGTTTGGCTATACCAAAGCCGAGGTTTTGGCTAAACATCCCAGTATTTTGTATCAGCCGGAAGTAGCCGCAACATTAGCCAATATTTTAGAAACAGTCACTCAGCAAGGGCGCTGGTCAGGGGAAATACACTTTATTCGCAAAGATGGTAGTAAGGGAATTTGCGAAACAACCGTAGTTGCTCTACAGGATGAACAGGGCGAAACTGTGGCAACTGTCGGCATTAATCACGACATTACCGAAAATAAACGAGCTAAAGAGGCACTGCAACGGCAATTACATCGCACCCTACTACTTGAACAAATTACTCAGGAAATTCGTCAAAGTCTTGACACCAGCAAAATTTTTAAGACGGCTGCTACCCAAATTGGACAAGCATTTGGAGTTGATCGCTGTTTGATCCACTCTTACATTAGTAACCCCACACCGCAAATTCCCCTAGTAGCAGAATATAATACACTCCCTGGTTACTGCTCTGTATTGAAATTGGAAGTTCCCATGACTAACAATCCTCATGCCGAGCAGATGATGACCCAAGAAAGTGCGATCGCTTCTCCAGATGTGTACGTTGAGCCTTTACTAGAAAAAGCTGAATCGATCTGCCGAGAAATTGGGCTGAAGTCTATGCTGTCAATCCGCACTTCCTATCAAGGAGAACCCAATGGTGCGATCGGCTTACATCAGTGCAGCTATTTTCGCCAATGGACACAAGATGAAATTGAATTACTAGAAGCTGTGGCGGCTCAACTAGGTATTGCTCTAGCACAAGCTTACTTACTGGAACAAGAAACGCGCCAACGTGAAGAACTTACCTTGAAAAACTTTGCTTTGGAGCAGGCAAAACGTCAAGCAGAAGCCGCAAATCGGGCAAAAAGCGAGTTTTTAGCGATGATGAGCCATGAAATTCGGACTCCAATGAATGCTGTTATTGCCATGACAGGCCTATTGCTGGATACCGATCTCACACCTCAACAGCAAGACTTTGTGGAAATAGTTCACAGTAGCGGAGATACTTTACTCACCATCATCAACGATATTCTAGATTTCTCCAAAATTGAGTCGGGCAAACTGGAATTAGAAGAACAGCCTTTTGATTTGAGAACTTGTGTGGAGGAGGCTATTTCCTTTTTAGCGCCGAAAGCTGCCCAAAAGGATATCGAACTAGTTTATCTGATCCAGCCGCAAGTTCCCATTCAGATCGTCGGTGATTTGACTCGTCTGCGCCAAGTTTTGATGAATCTGCTCAACAATGCTATTAAGTTTACGGAAACCGGAGAAGTATTACTCTCTGTTGAAC